>CALKUG010000515.1 GCA_937996765.1 uncultured Ignavibacteria bacterium | reverse complement strand
GCGGGACTTAAAGACGCAGATCGACTGACGTACTACGCCGCACATTTTACCACGGTTGAGGTGAATTCAACCTATTACACCTACCTTGCTCCTTCGGTTGCGGAGGGGTGGTTGCGGAAGGTTGAACCCAATGATGAATTTCGCTTTTTGGTGAAGGTTCACGGCGATTTTACCCATGCAAGGGAGTTTACCCCCGACTCAGAGAACAAAATGCGGGCATTGCTTTCGGTTCTTGCCCGAAACGAGCGGTTGGGAGGCGTATTGGTGCAGTTCCCGTACTCGTTTGGGTTTAACGAGGTGAACACCGCTTTTGTGGATTCGCTTGCGGAGATTTTTGGTGAATTTAAGCTGTTTTTTGAGGTTCGGCATAACTCGTGGCATAAACCCGAAGCACGTGCCTTTTGGAATGAAACAGGGTATCCGCTTTGCTCGATTGACCAGCCCACGTTGGGGAGCGCGCTGCATTTTAAGGCGGAGCATTCGGGGGGCATGGCATATCTTCGGCTTCACGGAAGAAATGAAAGCGAGTGGCGGAAATCTATTGCACGGTTTGGAGAGAATGCTCCCACAAGTTACGACGAGCAAAACCAACGGTACAGCTACCTCTACTCGCCAAGCGAAATAGCCGAGTTTATTCAACAATTACACTCGGTTGCCGAAGGACTGAAACAGGTGGTGGTTATCCTGAACAATCATCCCAAGGGGCAGGCGGTGGCAAATGCGTTTGAGTTTATGTATATGTTGGGACTTATGACCTCGCTTATTCCAGATACCACGGTTGCGGCTTACCCGCGTTTGGCTAAAATTAACGATTCTCTCCGCAAGGAGGGGGTTGAAAATGACAGCCGTTTACGCTTGTTTTTGTGAGTTTTAACGGTAAAGATATGATGTACTATGGAACGGGTTATTTTTCATCTGGATTTGGATGCGTTTTTTGTTTCGGTTGAAAGGATTCTTGACCCTACGTTAGAGGGTAAACCAGTTATTGTAGGGGCAAACCCGGACTCGAGAAGGGGAGTTATTTCTGCGTGTTCCTACGAGGCGAGGAAATACGGTTTGCACTCGGCAATGCCGATAGGTCAGGCGTATAAATTGTGTCCCAACGGTATTTATCTGCGTGGTAGTTACGGCGAGTACGCGCGGTACTCACGTTTGGTACGGAATATACTCTCTCGTTATGCTCCCGTGCTTAAACAGGCATCGGTTGATGAGTTTTATATGGATTTTAGCGGATGCAGGGCTACGTACGGTGCCCCAATTGATTTGGCAACCCACCTACAGAAAGAAATCTGGAATGAGCTTTCGCTACCTGCTTCTATTGGAATAGCAAGTAACACTTCGGTTGCCAAGGTATGCTCCGACTTCCATAAACCCATGGGCATTACGTATGTGATACCCGGAATGGAAAGAGAATTTTTGGCTCCTCTGCCCATTGAGGCACTGCCGGGAATTGGTAAGGTTACCCAAAGGGAGTTGAACGCAAAAGGATTTTTTAAGCTTGGCGATATAGCTCGTGCTCCGGTTGAGTATTTTACCATTGCATTGGGGAAGGTGGGGCAGGAGCTTTGGGAACGAGCTAACGGCGAGGGTAATACCGTAATTTCGGGTGAACACGAGCAAAAAAGCATATCGAAGGAGCATACGTTTGGTAAGGATGAAACCGACATTGATAAAATGAAGGGAAGGCTGTTCTCTATGTCGGGTGAAGTGGCGCAATCTCTTAGAAAACAAGGCGTTATGGCTACCAACGTAATTTTGAAACTACGCTATTCCGATTTTACAACGCTTACGCGAACAGTTAAAATTTCCCCCGATGATGATGATAAAATTTTCTACGAGGCAGTACTCCGTTTGTTCGAAAAAAACTATACCCGTCGTGTTTCCGTGCGTTTGCTTGGTGTGGGGGTTGCCAATCTTACCCATGCGGGTTATCAGGAAGATATGTTTGATGAACAGGCAGGGAAACGTAAGCGTGTGCTCAGTGCAGTTGATGAACTACGCGACCGTTTTGGCGATCACTACATCAAGATAGGGGCGGGGTTGTGATTCCGCTTCACGTGCACTCGCGTTTCTCGCTGTTACGAGGCATTCCCTCTCCGGAGCAGATTGTTCTTTTTGCGAAAGAGCATAATTTACCTGCCATTGCCCTTACCGATACCAACGGTATGTACGGGAGCATACAATTTTACAAAAAAGCGAAGGAAGAGGGGATAAAACCACTTCTTGGTGCATATATAGATGACCCCGCCGATGCAAAAATCTATGCCGTATTTATACCCAAAACAAGGGCGGGGTACTCGTTGATGACAAAAATAATAACCTCGAGGCAAATCAAAAAAGATTTTTCGCTTCACGCATTGCTTGCGGCACCTTTACCTGATGTGGTGGTTATTACCCCTGTGCTTTCTCTTATCGAAGCGGCACACCCAAGTGTTGAGTTGTATGCCGAGCTCATTGCACAACCTACCTATAAGCATTCTACGCGAGAGCTCTATAACCACATAAAAAACAAAGGGATACCGTTTGTGGCTTCGCACCCCGTCTATCTGGTTGCGCCTACACAATCCGATTACCTGCTCCACAAAGTAGTAACGGCGATAAAGCACAAAACAACACTCTCGTTATTAAATAAACGTTTTTTGGCAGATGAACAGGCATCGTTACCCGACCCCGCAACAAGCTCCCGTTTATGGAAAGGATTACCCGATGCAGTGGCAAATACGTACAAAATTGCGGAAAGTGTGCAGTACGATATTGAGTTAGGGAAAACAAAATTCCCACGGTTTTATGCTCCCTCAGGCGAATCCTCGTATTCCTACCTCTGGAAACTGTGTTTTCAGGGGCTTTCGGGGCGTTACCCCGCTTTTGGGGAGCAGGCAATGAAACGCTTGGAGTACGAAGTTGGGGTAATTAACGAACTTGGGTTCACAGATTATTTTCTTGTGGTGTGGGATATTGTACGCGAGGCAAAAAAGAGGGGGATGGTTACCATAGGCAGGGGGTCGGCTGCTAACAGTTTGGTTTCGTACTGTTTGGGGTTTACCGATGTTGATCCGATAAAATACGATTTGTACTTTGAGCGATTTTTGAATCGGGGAAGGTCATCTCCCCCTGATATTGACTTGGATTTTTCGTGGAAAGAGCGTGATCAGATTGTAAAGTACGTTTTCGATAAATACGGCTACGACCGTGTTGCCATGATTTCCACCACGGTAACGTTTCGGGCACGCTCCGCATTCCGTGAAACCGCCAAAGTTTTTGGAATACCCGATAGCGAGATAAGTGAGTACAGTAAGTTTATACCGTGGACCTCGGCGGCAAACCTTACGCGTTTGGCAGATTTATTCCCCGAATCCAAATCGCTCACGTTTAACGAGGAACCCTGGAAATCCATTGTTGAGGTGGCATCGCGTTTGGCGGGTTTCCCAAGGCACCTGAGCATACACCCGGGGGGCATAGTTATTACACCCGAGCCCATTGTAAACTATGTGGCACTTGAGTATGCCTCGAACAAGGGATTAGGGCTTATTATCACTCAACCCGATATGTACCCCATTGAAGATTTGGGACTCATTAAAATTGACCTACTAAGTCAACGTTCGTTAGGAGTATTACGCGATACCGTGCAAATGATTACCAACAACAAATACGAGGGACGTTAATGGAAAACGAGGAGTTGCTCGATCTTAGTGAAGTGCGTTTTGTTGAACGGAGCAATGTTGTACAACTGTACAAGCAAGTTGCGGAGCAGGCCTCGCAACTGGGTTTTGATATTTACGATTACTATACACTCTTTTCGGATGCTCCCACAAATGCTTTGATTCGTTCGGGGAACACTATCGGGTGTTTTTACATAGAATCGCCCGGAATGCGTTCGTTGCTCCAAAAATTGAACACCGATACCTTCGAAATGCTTACGGCGGCCAGCTCGATTATACGTCCCGGGGTTGCCGAAAGCGGTATGATGCAGGAGTTTATAGCACGGCACCGCGACCCGGCGCGCAGGGTGTATTTAGTCCCCGAGATGCAAAAATACCTTGGCGAAACCTACGGGGTTATGGTGTATCAGGAAGATGTGATTAAAGTGGCACATCATATTGCGGGACTTTCGCTCGAAGAAGCCGATTTACTGCGTCGTGCGATGAGCGGTAAAATGCGGTCGAAAAAAGCGATGGAAGAAATAGAAAAAAGATTCTTTTCTTCGTGTAAAGAAAAAGGGCTTAAACCATTTGTAAGTAATGAGTTATGGAGGCAGATTAAATCTTTTGCGGGGTACTCGTTTTGTAAAGCGCATAGTGCATCGTTTGCATTGCTATCGTATCAGGTTACGTACCTAAAAGCCCATTTTCCGGCGGAGTTTATGGCATCGGTGCTCACAAACCGTGGTGGGTATTATGCTCCCGCCGTTTACATCAGCGAGGCAAAACGAATGGGGTTAACTATTTACCTGCCCTGTGTTAATAGAAGCGAGTACCACTATAAGGGTAAGGGTAGGCGAATGCGTATTGGGTTTATGGCAATAAAACACCT
>CALKUG010000514.1 GCA_937996765.1 uncultured Ignavibacteria bacterium | reverse complement strand
GGCAATGAATCAGTAAACCGAATTTCATCGGGTTTTGCTATATGTCCGATTTCCTTGGCTACGTGATTGCGTAATGCCTCTTTAAGTAAAAGCGAGGGTATTTTATTACCTTCAAGCGTAACAAATGCAACTATAGCACTACCTTTTATTTCATCGGGACGTGCGACAACCGCCGATTCAGCAACATCAGGGTGCGAAACTAAAGCACTTTCTATTTCTGCGGTTCCGAGTCTGTGTCCGGATACGTTTATCACATCATCAACACGACCCATAACCCAGAAGTAACCGTCTTTATCTCTACGAGCACCATCACCTGTAAAATAGGTGTCTTTATACTCTGAGAAATACTGTTTTTTGAAGCGATTTCTATCACCCCAGATTCCTCTGAGCATCGAAGGCCAGGTATCTTTTACAATCAGATATCCGCCACTTCCCGGAGGAACATCATTTCCTTCTTTATCAACAATAGCGGGTTGAACTCCCGGTAAAGGCAAAGTACATGAACCCGGCTTTGCAGGTGTAACGCCAGGCAGAGGCGATATCATAATAGCACCTGTTTCAGTTTGCCACCACGTATCAACAATAGGACACTTCTCCTTGCCTATCAGTTTATAGTACCACATCCAGGCTTCTGGATTGATTGGCTCCCCTACTGAACCCAACAAACGTAAGCTCGAAAGGTCGTGGCGGAGAACCCACTGTTCACCCCAACGTATAAATGCTCTTATAGCTGTTGGGGCTGTGTAAAAGATGTTCACGCGGTATTTATCAATTATTCGCCAAAATCTATCAGGCTCTGGATAGTTGGGAGCACCTTCGTACATAAGTGTTGTGGCTCCGTTGGCGAGGGGTCCGTAGATAACATAGGAGTGTCCTGTTATCCAACCCACATCAGCGGTGCACCAATAGATATCTTCATCTTTAAGATCGAATACCACTTTTGAAGTGTAATAAGTAGATACCATATAACCGGCGGTGGTGTGCAATATTCCTTTTGGTTTACCGGTGGTGCCACTTGTGTACAAAATAAATAACGGGTGTTCCGAATCAAGCGGTTCTGCTACACATTCTTCATCACAAGATTGAATAATTTCTTGCCACCAGTGGTCTCTTCCGGGTACCATGTGTGTGTGCGAATCGTTTACGCGTTTATACACAATAACATTGGATACTGTAGGACAGTGTTCGAGAGCAGCATCTACTGCGGGTTTGAGCATTACAAAATTTCCACGACGAATTGCCAAATCGGCGGTAATCACCAATTTTGCTTCGGCATCGTTAATTCTGTCTTTAAGCGCCTCTGCTGAAAAGCCACCGAACACAACAGTATGAATAGCACCAATACGGGCACATGCAAGAACAGCAATTGCTAATTCGGGCACCATGCCCATATAGATTGCAATTCTATCGCCTTTTTTAATTCCTAATTTTTTTAGGGCAGAACTAAAACGTGATACTTCACGGTGCAAAACTTGGTAGGTGAGAATCCTTGTTTCTCCGGTTTCTCCTTCCCAAATAATTGCGGCTTTATTTCTACGCCAGCTTGTTAAGTGTCTATCAACACAATTGTAACAAATATTTGTTTTTCCGCCTTCAAACCACTTGGCATCGGGTGCTTTCCATGAGCGTACTTTTTTGTACGGCTTAAACCAATGGAGTTCATTTGCTATAGAGCCCCAAAATGCATCGGGGTTTTTTATAGACTCTTCATAAATCTTATCGTACTCAGCTCGCGATGAAATATGAGCTTTACTACTAAACTCTTTTGAGGGAGGAAATACACGATTTTCCTCAAGTACCGAAGTAATATTCTCCGAAGATACTTTCGGAGCAACTTTCTTTTTTGCCATAATGCAATCCTGCTTTTTGGTGGGTAGAAAAACAAACAACGAATAGTAAAATAACGAAATATTTAATTCAAAGATTCAATTCAGAGTGGAAATAAATAACACCCTTACAAGATACTGTCTAATAGCTCCGGCAACGATAGTGCTCGTATCGCCCCTGGTGCGAGTTCGACCAACTCCAACCGGCCAATAGCAATGCGTATAAGCCGCAATGTGGGAAACCCGACAGCGGCTGTCATTCTTCGCACCTGTCTGTTGCGGCCCTCGATAATAGTGAGCTTAACCCAAGAAGTAGGGATGCTTGCTCTAAATCTAACAGGAGGATTTCTCTCGGGTAACCCCACGGGTTCAACCTTTTCGGCTATGGCGGGCAACGTTTTGCCGTCTTTTAGAAGCACTCCGTTTGTTAACCGCTCCACGGCTTCATCGGTTATCATACCTTCAACTTGGGTAAGGTAAGTTTTAGGAACTTTATTATTTGGATGAAGCAGCCTTTTGTTGAGAGAGCCATCGTTAGTAAGTATTAACATACCCTCACTATCGTGGTCAAGCCGGCCAACGGGATAGACATCAGTAGGGAAATCATATAGCGAACCAAGCCCGAGTTTACCCTGCTCAGGTTTGAACTGCGATACAACTCCATACGGTTTGTTGACCACAAAATATTGGAGCCCCCGTTTCATTTACCGTTTTATCCGTTCGATAATATTAGGGTCATTCAGTTCACGGAGTGCATCTCGGGCAATCCACTGAGCGGCTTTACTATCGTGCGTAACTATTCGAGCCGCAGTTTTAATTGCCTCATCTCTTAGGAAATGACTTCGCTTTCCAATCTGGCGTAAAGCCCAATTCATTGCTTTTTTAACAAAGTTTCGGCTATCATCTGCTTTCATTTCAATGATATTCAGAAAAGGTACAAAATCCTGGTCGTCTCGTTTTTTGTCGTGCACTGCAGTTGCCGCAAGGATGGTGAATCCGGCCCGTTTCACAAATTCCTCTTCACGCTCAACCCATTCTAAAGCTTTTTTGATTCCTAACGGGCTTCTATCAAATAAGTGCATACAAGTTATATCAACAATATCCCATGAGTTAAAATCTTTAACCCATTCTTCCATTGTTTCTTCGGTAAGCATTCCCGAATCAGCTATGAGTGCCGCCAATAGCCTTGCTTCGTGTATTCCTGATTTCCACAAAAGAAGAGCAAGTGGGTGGTTCTTTTTAATTTCTTTTGCCAATGGCCGCAGTTGCGAGATACTAACACCCACAGCACGCGAAACGTTGATGCCAAAACGAGCCATACCTTGGCGGTTCGTTTCGTTATAATTGGCTTCAAGAAATTTGATAATATAGTTGTAGTCCATTGTTACTTCCTGTGATTAGTGAACTGTGATTTAAGCCCACCAAATAACAACTCGTTTACCAAATCTTGCTGAAGAAAATCGTGAGGAAATCCTAAATCAATTGCCGAGAGAGAAGTTAATTCATCTAACACCTCTTTTTCCACAGCAACATCAATAACACCAAGTGTTTCCTCAAGCTGAGTGAAGGAACGCGCTCCAATTATGGGAATTAAGCGAGGTGATTTTTCCATTAACCAGCGAAGTGCCAGTTGCGCAGGGGTGCAACTGTTTTCTTTGGCAAGTTCAACCAAACGCTTAACTATTATGGTGTTACGTTCACTGAGGCGCGGACTATTGGGACTCACTCTCACATTACTATCAACGGGCTGTATATACTTACCGGTTAATACCCCTCCCGCTATTGGCGCCCAAGCAGTTACTGCTAAATCCAAACTCTCAGCCATGGGGAGGAACTCACGTTCGCCATCTCGTTTTATCAAATTGTATTCTATCTGCAACCCTGAGAAAGCTGTCCATCCGCGTAAATCCGCCATGGTATTGGCCGACGAAACAACCCAAGCCGGTGTATCAGATATCGCAATGTAAAGAACCTTGCCAGAACGTACTAAATCATCCAATCCGCGCATCACCTCATCAACACGTGTGGTGAAATCCCACATATGGAGAAACAGTATATCAACATACTCTGTTTTTAACCGTTGCAGACTCCCTTCAAGCGATTGCACCATATTTTTCCGATGATTACCGCCATCGTTTATACTGCCTTTTTGTGTATAAAGTGAGTATTTAGTAGCGACAACCACTTGTTCGCGTTCGCCTTTGATACACTCGCCTAAAAAACGCTCGGATGTGCCTTCGGTATAGCGATTAGCGGTATCAATAAAATTGCCACCCAACTTTCTAAAGTGCTCGTACTGTTTAACACTTTCCTGAAAATTTGCACCTTTTCCCCAGTCCTCTCCAAAAGTCATC
>CALKUG010000513.1 GCA_937996765.1 uncultured Ignavibacteria bacterium | reverse complement strand
AGTATTAGTTCCTAAAGCCCAATCAAAAGAAAAAGTTGAAGTTCAGCAGAAGAGAGCTGTTTTATTGTTTGTGGGCGACCTTATGGGTCATCTACCGCAACTAAATTCAGCAAAAACAGACTCGGGCTATAATTTTAGCCCTGTGTACAGTTATGTCGAATCCTACATTAGCAACGCAGATTTTTCAATTGGGAATTTGGAAACCGTTCTCGCCGGTAAGGAGAGGGGTTTTAGTGGTTACCCAATGTTTAATTCACCTGATGAATATGCCCATGCTTTGAAAGAAGTTGGTTTTGATATGTTAATGACCATTAACAACCACAGCATAGATCAGGGAGTATTTGGAATTAAGGAAACGATAAAAAAACTCAATACACTTGGCATGCCTTACGAAGGTACTTTTGCATCTCCGCAAGATGCAGATTCAATTCGCATATTCTCAATCAACGGAATTAGAATTGCATTTGTAGGTTTTAGTTACGGATTAAACGGTAATATGCTCCCCGAGGAGTATAAATATGCCACTGCGCTTATTGATACTACACTGATCAAGCAGAAAATCCAAAGAGCAAAAGCTTTGTCACCCGATGCAATTATTACTTATTTCCATTTTGGTCAAGAATATAAGCGTATCGAAAATGAGTTTCAGAGAAGTATAGTGAAAGTTGCCATAGCCTCGGGCTCCGATGTGGTATGGGCTTCGCACCCGCATGTTTTGCAACCCATTGAATGGTATAAAAGTGGTAATGACTCAATACCGGTTGCGTATTCTTTAGGAAATTTTATTTCAAATCAACGTGACCGTTATACCGATACAGGTGCTATGCTTTGTTTGACTATAGATAAGGACACAACCACCCGTGTCAGTAAAGTTTCCGTTATTCCAACCTGGGTGTTTAAAGGTTTGATAAATAATAAGACAGAATACAGAATACTTCCTTTGAACGATACAACAAGTTTTAACCACAGCTTCTTAACCCCTTCTGATTCAAAACGTATTCGTGAAGCATATAAAGAGAGTATCGAAATTCTTAACAAACGTGGGGCGTTTGTTGGAGCTTCCAAATGAACCAAAATCGCATCCCTCTGATGCTTATTTTCCTGGTTGTGTTTATTGATTTGCTTGGTTTTGGAATTGTATTCCCCGTTCTCCCAAGTTTTTCAATGAATGTACTCAAACTCAATGAGCTTCAGATTGGGTTAGTGATTTCGATTTTTTCATTCTTTCAGTTTTTATTCAACCCCATTCTTGGCAGAATTTCAGATACTGTAGGTAGAAGAAAGATTTTGCTCTTCAGTTTATTACTTACTGCAGTTGGCTACATAATGTTTTCGTTTTCACGCTCCTTCGAAATGTTACTTTTTTCCAGAATTATAAGCGGTATTGGTTCGAGTAGTATTGGTGTGGCACAGGCATATATAGCAGATGTTACAACCCCATCAGAGCGCTCAAAAGGCATGGGCGTTATTGGTATGGCATTTGGATTGGGCTTTACCTTTGGACCTATGATGGGAGGGTTTCTCGCATCGTTCGGGCATGAATATAGCGGTTATGTGAGTGCAGGGTTTTCTGTTCTTGCATTTTTGTTTTGCCTTTTTTTACTCCCTGAATCGCTTCCGAAGGAGATACTCCGGGCAAATATTGGGAAACGTGTGAAAATTCAATTTCTTGATATAGCGATACTTAAAAGAATCCTGGTTTCGCCTAAACTCGCTTTCTCGGTCTTGAGTTTTTTACTTGTTACAGGTGTCTCATCAATTTTATTTGGAACTTTTGCCATATTAGCATTGGAAAAGTATCACATGAGTGATCAGGAAGTAGGTATTATTTATACCGTTATTGGGCTATCAACAGCAGTATCGCAAGGTGTTCTACTACCAATCTTTATTAAAAGAGTTTCGGACAAAACGACATTGTTAGTTGGAATTGGTACAATAGTTATAGGTCTTATTGGCTTCCCAATTGCCGGTTCAATGGAAATGATTATACTGTTTTCGGTAGTTTATTCCTTGGGTTCCGGACTTCTCGTGCCGGTATATGTTTCAATAATTTCTAAAATCACGCCACCTGAGGAGCAAGGATCGGTATTAGGGGTAAATCAATCACTTGCTGCGATCGGTAGAATGTTTGGTCCCCTTTACGGAGGTTCAACGTATCAATATTTGGGATCATTATTTCCTTTTTTTTCAGGTGCAGTTTTTGCACTCGCGATTTTTGTGGTTACTTTATTAAAATTCGATAATATTATAACAAATAGAGAAGATGTAAGTGTTTAAGATTGGTTCTATAGAAATAAAAGATGCCTTATTATTAGCCCCTATGGAAGATGTAACAGATGTGTCTTTCCGTTTGGTCTGTCATGAATTAGGTGCAGATGTTGTTTATACTGAGTTTGTGAATTCCGAAGGATTGGTGCGAGGTTCCGAAAAAACGCATAAAAAATTAGAAGTCATTGATGAAGAGCGACCTGTGGGAATCCAAATCTATGGTGGTTCAATTCCCTCTATGGTTAAAGCTGCAATAATTGCCGAGGAGGAGAATCCCGATCTGATAGATATTAACGCGGGTTGTTGGGTTAAGGGTGTTGTTGCTTGCGGTGCAGGAGCTGGGTTGCTTAAAGAACC
>CALKUG010000512.1 GCA_937996765.1 uncultured Ignavibacteria bacterium | reverse complement strand
TCTGCACCACAGCAATACCTACTGCACCCGATGCTCCATACACAAGCACTTTATCACCAGACATGATATTTGCTTTTTCTACAAAATGTAAAGCCGTAGTCGCTCCAAAGGGAATTGATGCAGCTTCTGCATGAGAAATCGATCTTGGTTTGTGAGTAACTGCCATATCCTCCGATATAGCAAAATACTCTGCGAAAGTACCAAAATTCAATTCCGACATTCCAAACACTTCATCGCCAACCCTAAATTTTGTTACTGCACTACCGCATTGCTCAACAACACCGGAGAATACAGTACCAAGTATGTCTTTCCTCGGCTTTGTAAAGCCAAAAAAGAGTTTTATTGCGGCAGGATCTGCTCTTCTGACACGACAATCACCTGAATTAACAGAGGTTGCTTTTACTCTAATCAATAAATCATTTTTTCCGTATTCAGGAACTGCTCGTTCAGTTTCTTGTAATACTTCAGGTCCGCCATATCCAGTACAAACTATTGCTTTCATCTATCCGTTTCCATTTTTAATATTTTCACTATTCAAATGTAAGTGGGTAACGACATCAAAATCATTGACCAAGGTTAAGAAGTTTATTGCTATTTCCGTTTACGAGGTTTTTCCGTATATTTCGGGTTCTTGCAAAAGCATTCTCGAAAATTTATTAATTACAAAAGGACAGTATAATTGAATACCGTTATTACTGACGTAAACGAATCCGTTAAGGAAATCGCTTTATCGTATGAATACAATGAAATTGAAGGCAAAATAGCCGAACAAGTTAAAAAACGTGCTAAAAATATCCAGGTAGATGGTTTTAGAAAAGGCAAAGTTCCAATGCCTGTTATTAAAAAAATGTTCGGGGATGCACTTGAATATGAAGCAGCAGAAAAAGTGGCTAACGAACTTTTCTTCGAAGAAGTTAAAGAAAAAGATATTCAGTTTATTTTTGAACCTGCAATGGTTGATCTCGACTTTAAACCCAATGAAAAACTTGAGTTCAAAGTAAGAATTGAAGTTTTCCCTGTTGTTAATCTTGGTCAGTACAGCGGCCACACTTTAGATCTCCCTGACTACAAGGTGAGTGACGAGGAAGTTGAGTCTGAAATCAGAACTCTCCAACTAAATTGGAGCAAAGCTGAACCATCAGAAGAGCCAATATCAGGTGATTTATACGAAGTTACCGCTGATTTAGTCCGTATTGATGAAGCCGGTAACGATGTAAACAACGAACGTGCAAGCAATCAAAAAATAAATCTTGCTACTAAAAAAGTTGCTCCTACTCTCATCGAAGCACTTCAAGGTAAAAAAGTAGGCGATGAGTTTTCTTTCAGCAATAAAATTCACCGTCATGGCGAAAACGGTGAGCATTTTGATGAAGTAGTAACATACAAAGGAACCCTCAATTCAATTTCAAAATTTAATTTGACTGAATTAGATGAAGAATTTGTAAAGAAGATTACCAACAATCAGAATTCTACACTCGAAGAGTTGCGCACTCGTATTGCCGAATCAATTCAAATGGATATTGATTATCAGGAAGACCAATACTTCCGTAATAAAGTGAACGATTTGTTGTTAAAAGCTCATCCTTTTACACCTCCGCCAACCATGGTTGCCAATCTGCTTAAAAATATGTTCGATGACGAAGTTAAAAACGATAAAAACAAAAAGTTTAATCAATCGTTTGATGACTACGCAAAAGCAAATTTCCCAATGGCAGAACGTACCGTTGTATTTCAATTGGTAAAAGAGGAAATTGTTAAAAAAGAGAACATTTCCATTTCGCAAGAAGTTATCGAAAAAGAAGCGCAGGATATTGCTAAACTTTATAATATGAAGTTTGAAGATGTTCTTCCGATTCTCGAAAAAGAATCAGGTAATAACTATCGCTTACTTGATAAACAGTTCTACTTGAAAATGAGAGAACTTAACACCATTGTAAAAATGGATCCACAAGAATTACACAATAAGGAGCATCACCACCATGAGTAAATATCCTGATTTTATGAATCAATTGGTTCCCTATGTTATCGAGCAGACAGGCAGAGGCGAACGCGGAATGGACATTTTTTCACGTTTATTACGCGAAAGAATTATTTTCCTCGGTTCTGCTATTGATGACCATGTTGCTTCGTTGATTATTGCTCAGCTTATTTTTTTAGAAGCTGAAGATTCAACAAAAGATATCTTTTTATACATTAATTCCCCTGGTGGAAGTGTAAGTGCAGGACTCGCAATCTACGATACCATGCAGTTTATTAAACCTGATGTTGGAACTATTTGCATCGGAATGGCTGCAAGTATGGGTGCAGTGCTTTTAGCAGGGGGAGCCGCAGGAAAACGCTCTACTCTCCCTCACTCACGGATTATGATACATCAACCATGGACAGGCGGAATGTCAGGTCAGGCTTCTGATATCGAAATTCAAGCTCGTGAATTGATGAAGACTCGTGATAACTTATACAACATTCTTTCAAAGCATACGGGTAGAACCTATGAGCAGATTCTAAAAGATTGCGATCGCGATTATTTTATGAACGCTCAAGAAGCAAAAGATTACAACATTATTGATACTATTGTAGAAAAACGTAGTTAATCAGATAACGTTGTTGAGATTACAAAAAAAAGGATTGGTTGTTAGCCAATCCTTTTTTGCTTTAAATGGTGTATTGCGATTATTCTGAGTCGTAGGTAACTAACGAGCCAAATTGATAATCTTTTAATTTGTCCTTACCGGGTAAAAACGCAAGTTCTATTAAAAAAGAAATAAACACTACTTCCCCACCTGCTTTTTCAACAAGTTTAACAGCAGCTTCAATTGTTCCGCCTGTAGCGAGAAGGTCATCGTGTATTAAAACTTTTTCACCGGGTTGAATAGCATCAACATGCATTTCAATGGTATCTGTTCCGTACTCTAAAGAATAAGAGTGTGAATACGTTTCAGCAGGCAACTTACCGGGTTTGCGAATTGGAACAAAACCTGCGTTGTGCTTTAAGGCGAGCAGTGAACCAAGAATGAATCCACGACTTTCTACGCCGACAACTTTACCCACTGAAAAAGATGACGAAAGTTCATATAATCTTTCGGCAGCGGCATGCAGAGCAATAGGGTCTTTAAGCAGTGTGGTTATGTCGCGAAACATAATCCCTTGTTTAGGGAAGTTAGGAACGTTTCTGATATACGAAGCAAAATCCATAATAATTTCTCTTTTTGTTTACCATAATCTATAAATAAAAAATCCAATTGAAAAACCCACTATCGTTCCGGCAACCACTTGCATAGGTGTATGTCTTTTCAAATACAATCTCGCCCAAGCAAGCAGAATAAGTACCGGCACACCCACCCACCATAAATCTGCACCCAATCCAACAAGTACCCCAATGCTATGGGCAACTGTCATTGCATGAGCACTAATTTTCCAAAACAGATTTATCAGCAATATTACTATTGTTGTGGCGAGATAACTTATTGTTAGTTGTGTTAAATCCCACTTCACTCCATAATTGAAATTAAACATCAGCAACACTAAAAGGAGCACAAGTGTGATGATAAATGGAATGGTGCGCTCTTTCCTATCGGAAGCATCAGGATCTGAGATAATTTTAAGTTTCAAAAAAACTATAAACAATATAACCGGAGCAATAAAACCGAACACTGTAAACTGCCAAAAGTAAGTATTGCCAGTTTGTTGAAATAAAACAAAGGTAAGATACGAGCATAAATACATACTTACCATTGGAGGAAGAAAAATTAGTGATAGTGAATGAGCTATTTGTTCAAGTGTTTTATGCAACGGGCTCTTCCCTGTTCATTTGGTTAAGTCGTTCGAGATAAGCAAGTAATACCTCTTCAACCTCATCGTACGTGGTTATTTGCATCATAGTGTTTCTGATCTGAGATGCGTAAGGAAGTCCCTTAAGATACCCGGTATAAAACTTACGATGTTCCAGAACTGCACGTCTTTCACCCTTAACTCTCACACCAGTTTTAAGATGTTTTAACGTGATGTAAATACGAGATTTCTCATCAATTACTTCGGTAATTGTACCGGTTTGTAACAACTCTTTAGTTTCTTTGAAAATCCATGGATATCCAATGGCACCTCGAGCTATCATAACACCATCAGCACCTGTTTCCTCAAACGCACGTTTTGCATCGTGGGCAGTCATTATACCGCCGTTCACCACAATGGGTATCGAAACTTTTTCTTTAATTCTTGGAATCCAACTCCAGTCAGGCTCACCGTTGTGAGCTTGAGAACGAGTACGACAATGTACGGTTAGTGCTTTGATACCTGCATCTTCAAGGCGCTGAGCAAGCTCTACAATACCAATTGACTCTTTATCCCAACCAATCCTTGTTTTAACCGTAACGGGCTTATTAACCGCTTTTACAACGGCTTCAGCCATGGCGACCATAGTATCCGGTTCTTTAAGCAACCCGGCTCCTGCACCGCAAGCTACAACACCTTTAACCCAACAACCCGCGTTAATATCTATCAGATCGGGATTTTCTTCCTCGGCAATTAT
>CALKUG010000511.1 GCA_937996765.1 uncultured Ignavibacteria bacterium | reverse complement strand
ATAGATATCTTTTTAAAAGCCAATTTGGGTACATAACGCTCAGTTTTTTCGGACTGAGTTTTTACCTGTGCCTGGGGACGCTGTCTGTAGTTGGTTCTTTCACCACTTCTCTCGCCATTCCTCTCACCGTTTCTTTCACCTTGTCTGTCATCACGACGTCCATCTGAACTTCTCTCGTTCGATTTTTCCTGAGAGTTGTTTTGATTTCTATTAGGTTGACGGCGTTGAGTTTCCGTTCCGGGAGTTTGCTCGGGCTTTTCTTGTTTATCAACTCGTTCTACGCGTTCGCGCTCATTTCTGCGAGCCGGTTGTACCAGACTGCTTTCAGAACGCGGTTCTTGACGCTGTTGTGGCTCTCTTTTGTTTACATCCCGTTGGGGAGTTTCACTTGTGCCGTTAGCAGCATCTTTGCCATTCGCTTGAGGTTGTTGAGAATTGCGTTGATTAGGATTGCGTCTGTTTGCATTTCTGTTCTGATTCTGCTGTCTATACGATTGACGCTCTTGTTGAGGCGCGGGCTGCTGTTCTTGAGCGGCAGCGAGCGGTGAGGGTTCAGAACGTAATTCTTCCGGCAGTTCGGGTTCGTCCGAAATTCCGAGTGAAGTTTCAGAATAAGATGGTGTAGCTTTAGGTGCAGGGGGTGTGGGTTGCACGGGAGTTACCTGAACAGGTTTTTCAACTTCTGTTACTGGTTCAACGGGTTTGCTTTCTACCCTGGTTGCTGATGCAGAGTTATTAAAAACTTCGGTTACTCTACTGACTTTTTCTTCCACTTTTCGTGGTTGTTCAGCTACCGGCTCTTTAACTTCGGGAGTGGAAACTGGTTCTACAGCCGTTGGCAACTCATTTTTTACAACATTTTCAACTTTAGCTACAACCTCTTCTTTTATTACAGGAGTTGGCTCGGGGGTAGAGTCAACTTTTTTCTGTGCAGCCGGCTGTTGAGCTGCTTCCTTTTTTTCAAGAACTTCCTCTTTTTCCGCTTTTATTTCTGTGTTTTCTGCGGACTTTTCTTGAGAGGGGTTAAGTTCTAATTCTTCATTTCTTGTGTTATCCACCAAAAAATACCAATTCAATTGTTGAGTAAAACTTTTTATATATCCCTTAAATATAGCCAAAAAGATTTAAATGAAGGGTATTGGTACTTTTTTTGGATTTTCAGCAATTATTTAACAATTGTAGTGTCGCCCTCGGCTTTGAACCCTAACGATACAGAATTGATGCAATAGCGCAGGTTAGTTGGTTGTGGACCATCTTCAAAAACGTGTCCTAAATGTCCTTTGCACTTTGCACAAACAACCTCAGTACGCTTCATTCCATAGCTTTTATCCTCGCGTAACTCAACTGCTGCATTTTCAGTGGGAGCCCAAAATGAAGGCCAACCCGTGCCTGAATCAAACTTTGTACCCGAAGGGAAGAGCTCAGCATTACATCCCGCACAAACATAAGTACCCTTATCGCTATGCTTGTAAAATTTTCCTGTGAATGCACGTTCGGTGCCTTTTTCTCGAAGTACGCGGTATTCTTCGGGAGTTAAACATTGCTCCCACTCGTTTTCTGATTTCATGGTTTCATTTCCTTGTTTTGTGCTATCGGCAAAATTTTCTTGCACCGCTTTTGCTGTTTCAAGTCGACCGGGTGAAAAGAACATAAAGAAAATAAATAGCCCCGCGGTGACTGTGATGCCAAATATTGCAACTATTTTTTGGGGATTACGTTTATTACTCATAGATTTATACCTCAATTTTATAACCAACTAAGTTAGTATATTTGTTCCTTTGAGAACAATACCATTAATTTTCACTAAATGAGCTAATATCTTGATTGACGACCCAAAGGTGACAGATAACCGAAATTACGACTACTCGCATTATACGAGCTCACAAAGGAACGAGTATTCTCAAATTGTTTCTCTGATTCCACAGCATTCAAAGGTTCTCGACCTTGGTTCCGGTAACGGCTCACTTCTTGAATTGCTCCGCGATCAAAAACAGTGCGAAGCTCTTGGTGTGGAAATTTCACAAACCGGAGTAGATGTTTCTCTTCAAAAAGGGTTGCGCGTAATCCACGGGTTAATAGATACCTCACTGCCGTTTTCAGAAAACGAATTTGATTTTGCTGTTTGCAACGTAACCATGCAAATGGTTAACTATCCCGAGCAACTTCTTCGGGAAATGAAAAGAGTTGCAAAGGCAAGTATTGTTTCATTTCCCAATTTTGGGTTTTATAGAAACCGCCTTGAAATGCTTTTAAACGGAGCCATGCCCACAACAATGTTGTTTGGCTACCAATGGTTTAACACCGGGCATATTCATCAGCTTTCATTTCAAGATTTTTTAAAATTAGTAGATTTTGTTGGTGGACTTAAAGTTAATAAAGTTCTCTACACTCCTTCGGGCTCAGGGCTCAAAGATTTAGGACAAAAACTACTCCCAAATTTATTTTCAATGACTCCCATTATTCTTCTAACGAAATAACACCTATGTATAATTTCTGTACTCTGTTCGATTCTAACTATAGTTCACGCGGTGTCTCGCTCTACTATTCACTCGAACAACATTGCTCCGAATTTACACTTTATATTTTTGCGTTCGACTCAAAGATTGCAAATGTCTTAAAGCAATTGAATTTAAAGCACGCTATAATAATTCCACTCTCTCAGTTCGAAGATGTTGAACTCCTTAAAGTAAAGCCAACTCGCAGCATCGCCGAGTATTGCTGGACATCTACTTCTTCAACAATACTTTATGTCTTGGAAAATTATGGCGTAGAATCCTGCACCTACCTCGATGCAGATTTATTTTTTTACGATTCTCCCAAGCCCCTCTTCGATGAGATGGGTGATTCTTCAATCCTGCTTACAGAGCACCGCTATTCACCCGAATATAATAAGGAACTCAAGAGCGGGAAGTACTGCGTGCAATATATGACGTTCAAAAACGACGAACGCGGTTTAACTGCCTTACGTTGGTGGAGACAAAGATGTTTGGAATGGTGTTACAACCGATTTGAAGATGGAAAATTTGGCGACCAACTTTATTTGGATGATTGGACTACCCGCTTCGAGGGAGTGCACGAATTACAAAATCTGGGTGGCGGACTTGCAGCGTGGAATATCCAGCAGTATCAGTTCTCACGTAAAGGAGAAAGTATTAAAGGCCGTGTTATAGAAACACAAAAAGAGTTTTCACCTGTCTTTTATCATTTCCATTACCTCCGTTTTATTAACAACGGCACTGTTGAACTGGGCAGAAGAACTCTTACAGATAATGTATTGAGCACCTTTTATATACCCTATATTAAAACACTTTTAGAAAACGGTAAAAGAATTAAAGATATTGATGGCACAATAGATCCGCACGGAACCGCGACTTACAATATAAGCTACAAGACTCCAATACTCTGGATTTACAGGAAACTCAAGGGTGTTTATAATATTTTCCCTTTACAAACACTTTTAGGCAAATAATGAACAACGAGCAAAACTCACTCTCAACCTCCTACACCTATCCGTTTTTTTATGCTCTAGTGTACAAATACGGAATAGTAATAGCAGACGTACTTATGCTGAGTTTTTATTTACCGAATCTACTGGTAATATTTGATAAGCATATCTACCCCCAACTCCTCTTTGTTTTTATTCTTGTTGTATTAGGGGTGTTTAACAAATTTGTTTACAACGTGCTAAAAAAACTTCCATTCAGAATAGTTGCAACCGAAGAAGGATTGGAGTTAAGCAAGTATTTTTTATCGAAGAGAGTTGTAACCGTTCGTTATGATGAAATTACTGCACTTGAGGGTGGGTACTTTAATAGGGATAAGTTTTCTCTTTCCCGTGTTTATTCAGAAAACAGCAAAAACGATTTTTACTATTTCCCAAAGCTGAGGGATGCCAAGCAATTTACCGCACTGTTATTAAGTCGCGTGAATAAAGAATTGTACAACGATATTATTAGCAAGTTCACCCAAAAATAAAAAAGGCCGATAAACTTTAGCTTAACGGCCTTCCCAATCTGGAAAATGATTATCTCGTAATCACTATTTTGCTTTCTTGGCAGGAGCTTTCTTAGCCGGAGCAGCTTTAGCAACCGGTTTAGCGGCTGGTTTTGCTACAGCTTTTTTAGCAGGAGCTTCTTTAACTGCAGGTTTTGCAACTACTTTTTTAGCAGGGGCAGCTTTAGCAACCGGTTTAGCGGCTGGTTTTGCTGCAGCTTTTTTAGCAGGAGCTTCTTTTGCAGGAGCAGCAGAAAGAACAGCGTCTTTAGCAGCTTTTAAGAAACGGAAAGAGAGAACTTTTCTTGCTGGGATAGTGATTTCTTCACCTGTTTTAGGATTTCTTCCTTTTCTCTTCTTGCGTGAAGATACTACGATTTTTCCTAATCCGGGAATAACGAAATCTTTTTTAGCTTCTTTGTAAGCGAGGCCTACGAGTTCAGCTAAAAATTCACCGGCGAGTTTTTTGGGTTGGTTGAGCTTTGTTGCCAAGTGCTCAATGATTTGGGATTTTGTGAGAGATTTTGCCATAAGTTTATACCTCAATAAAAATATGTTTGTTGGAGAAGTTTAAAATAAAAC
>CALKUG010000510.1 GCA_937996765.1 uncultured Ignavibacteria bacterium | reverse complement strand
CAACCCCGCTGTTTTTTCATCATAGAGTTCATCAATTTTTTTTGCCACATTGGTTCTGATGATAAATATTCCCCGAGCAAATGCAAATTCATAATCATCATGCAACTCCCGAATCTCTTTTGCACTTATAAATCCGTTGATCTTTTTTATATCAGCATATTCTTTGAGTGAAAAATAAGAAGGATACTCGGGTTCTCTTGGTAAAGTGAGATATCCGCTTGCTTGAATCAGGTCACCGGGTAGCAAACTTGATTCCAGTTCTTTCGTAAAAACGGAATCGCGAATGCTGATCTGCAAAGTAATTGATTCATCTCTTTCATAAGCAGATTTACCAAAGGGATAAGTGGAACACTTCAAAATAATCTCGGATGAATCTACCAAGGTTCTTTCATTAATTACAGCAACAACTTTGGCCTCACCCTGTTGTAGCTTTGCCACAAAAGATAAATACTCTTCGGTTCTTACTAAGCTTAAACCATAACCTAAAAAAGCAAAACTCAGTGCCGTTACAAATACACGAATATTTGTTTTGAAGTGTTTTTTAAAAATTATACTAAGGGTAATAAGAGCGAGAAAAAAAACGATACAGATATAACCAAATGTGCCGGAGCCGGCAATGAGATTCTCAGAAACTATTCCTACAAGCAAGCCAAGCACTGCGGGAATAAGCGGGTGTTTCACCCCTGCAATCCGGCTATATTGTACAGGAAAGGAGCTATATCTGTAAGTGAAAGAATATTCTGTTTTGCTTCTTTTGCAAAGGGACCTTTTGCAATGGTGAGTGAATCATTCATAGTATGAGTTTTAACCGAAGAATCCTCAAAATTACCATGGTCGGAACATAAAAGCAATGTTGCATCTGGAGGATAGTTCGCGAAAAGGTGAATAAGAAATCTATCGAACTCTCCGACCAACTCATCAAATTCATCTGCGATTCTTTTGTGCCCGAGATAATCGGGATAAAAATACTCGAACACTGTTAAATCATTTGACACCGAAAGTGAAATAAGATTTTCGGCTGCTTGCTCCGGAGAGATTTGAGGAATAGTGTAATTGAGTTTATTAACCCAACGGCGATTGGTAAACTCAGCACTAATTGCCTTACCGGTTAATAAATCTTCAACGGTATGAAGTGTGAGACCTGCCTTCATTGCGGCGTATGCAATAGCTCCAACTTTAAGACCCGCATTTTCAAGATGGTCGAAATAGATTTTTGGGTAAGCATTGGCAAACTCTACTTGTTTGCCTGCTTCCTTGAATTTCCTAAAAATTGATTGCTCCTCTAAAATCGGACGAAGCGTACTATAGGGGTAGGGACCAAAATGTTTACCAACAAATTGTGATGCATTCACTCCCGTGAAAATGGCAGTCTGCCCTGTTCCGCTTTGTGGTAACCCTTCTACTCCCATTTTGGCGTCAACCGGGAACAACTCAAAGTTAACATCCGAAAAACTCGCATTGTTTTTTGTTGGAACAAAGCGTAAGTATTCTGTAAAAAACTTCATCGAGAACAAGGGGTTATATTCGGCATTCTCACCACCAATGCCAACACCATCAACAAATAGTAATAAAATTTTATTCACAGTACTCAATTGTCTTTGTTTTGTGGTGAATCAATAATAATGGTAACGGGACCATCGTTAACAAGTTCAATATCCATCATTGCCCCAAAAACGCCGGTTTTAACTTTTAGCTCTCCTACCTTTTCCTGCATCTTAGAAATAAACAACTCGTATAAAGGAATGGCTTCATCAGGTCTTGCTGCTGATGTGAAATTGGGTCTATTTCCTTTTTTTGCATCTCCATACAAAGTGAATTGCGAAACAATGAGCACCTCACCATCAACATCTTTAACCGAAAGATTCATCTTGCCTTCAGCATCTTCAAATATGCGCAAACCTTCACATTTACCGGCAAGCCACTCTACCTCTTTAATTGAATCACCATGGGTAATGCCTAAAAAAATGAGCAGTCCTTTGGGTATTTGTGAATAATATCCGGTCTCCGCAACCGATACACTTGCACGAGAAACACGTTGAACAACTACTTTCATATACTTTGTTTACTTTTTATACCTTTTACAATTCTATCTAAATTTGAATAATCCTTTATAACTGAACACTCAGTAAAACCATTTTCTCTCATTAAAGTAAGAATTTTTTCGCCCTGGGAAAAAGCTATTTCAAACAATAAAACTCCA
>CALKUG010000509.1 GCA_937996765.1 uncultured Ignavibacteria bacterium | reverse complement strand
TATAGATGCTGATACTGTAGCTAAGTAGCTTATGAACACTTCTCAAATAATCAAAGAATCTCTCATTCGAGAATTTGGAAAGGAGAGTTATGAAAACGGGGTTCTTAATAAATCGTTTATCTCACAAAAGATATTTAACAACCCGCCTTTACTTCAAAAAATGAATTCCATTGTTCACCCGGTGGTTATTGATGCAATACGAGAAGCACTTGTTAATTCACCAAAAAAACTTGCTTTTGCTGAATCAGCGTTGATTTACGAATCCAATTTTACACATATTTTTGATAAAGTTGTAGTTGTTGCTGCTGATGATGAAACACGCATTGCGAGAGTTATAAAACGTGGGGGAATAACAAGAGAACAAGTGCTTAGAATCATATCTAATCAAATACCCCAATCAGAAAAAATTGCGAAAGCAAATCACGTGCTTTATAACAACGAAGGCATTGAAGAGTTTCGAGAATCAGCTAATAAATTTCTCGATAGCTTTGAACAATTACCGTAGTTGAGCAGGTTCTTAAATCAGGAAATAACACTACATTTGAAGTTGAGAAAATTGGAGTTATTGTGAATCTCGTTAATTCTGCCATAGTTAAATTTGTAGAAACCCTCCCCAAATCGGTTGTGCGACATTTCGCAAACAAGTACATAGCCGGCGATAAAGTTGAAGATGCAGTTCGCGTTACAAAAGAGTTAAATGCCAAAGGTATTTTAACTACTATTGATGTTTTAGGAGAAGCAGTAACAACTAAGGAAGAGGCAATCTCGGCAAAAAACGAGTGCTTACAAGTACTTGAAATGATTGAAAAGCATAAGCTCAATTCAAATCTCTCGGTAAAACCCACACAATTAGGATTGTTACTTAACGAAGATTTTTGCTACTTCCAGATTGCAGAACTCGCTGAAAAAGCCAAGAGCATTGGTTCGTTTGTGCGGTTGGATATGGAAGATAGCACAACCACAACTATGATTATAAACTTGTTCAAAAATCTCCGTAAACAGTATAGTAATGTTGGTGTTGTTCTGCAATCATACCTACACCGCACACAAGATGATGTAAAACAACTTACAGAGTTACAAGCCAATTTCAGATTGTGCAAAGGAATATATATTGAGTCACCTGAAATAGCTTACAAAGACCGCCAAAAAATTAGAGATAACTACATCGAGTCGCTCGAAGTTATGTTTGATCGGGGTGCATACGTTGGAATTGCAACACACGACCCCTACTTAGTTGATGAAGCAAAAAAGCTTATTGCCCGCAAGGCTATTGATAAATCTCGTTATGAATTTCAGATGTTGTTAGGTGTAGCTGAAAACCTGCGAGATAGAATAAATGCTGAAGGCGAAAAAATTAGAATTTATACACCATTTGGAAAAGATTGGTATTTGTACTCAATGAGAAGATTAAAAGAGAATCCGAACATAGCCGGACAAATTACCAAAAATGTGTTCGGGTTAAATTAATGGTAGTTTTGGGAATCGAAACTTCCTGCGATGAAACCTCTGTTGCAGTAATTGTAAACGATGAGTTAAAAAGTAACGTTATATTTTCGCAAGATTTCCATAAAAAGTACGGTGGAGTTGTTCCTGAACTTTCGAGCAGAGCTCATTTACAACAAATCCAACCACTCCTCGAATTAGCTCTTGAAGAATCCTCAATCTCACTCAACGATGTTGATATAGTAACCGCAACAGCGGGTCCGGGACTTATTGGAGCTTTGCTTGTTGGACTTTCATTTGGAAAAGCTTTAGCATACACGCTGCAAAAACCCTTTGTTCCTGTTAATCATATAGAAGGACATTTGTTTTCCGGTTTTTTAATGCCTGTGCAACCACAGTATCCGATATTAGGACTTATAGTAAGCGGCGGGCACACACTATTGATGTTAGTGGAATCTCCAACAAGAATCATCAAACTTGGCTCTACCATTGATGATGCTGCCGGAGAAGCATTTGATAAAGTTGCTAAGTTACTCGGGTTAGGTTATCCCGGCGGACCAAAAATTCAAAAGCTTGCTACACAAGGGAATGCAGAAGCATTTCAGTTTCCAATTGCAGAAGTGAGTGGTTTTAATTTTTCTTTTAGCGGTCTAAAAACCGCAGTATTACGGCATACTCAAAAACTTGGTGATGCAATAAAACAGGAAGAAATTATTGCAGATACTGCCGCATCGTTTCAACATGCAGTTGTTACCGCTTTGAAGCGAAAAACTGAGAAAGCGATTAAACAATTCAGGCCAAAATCCTTAACCTTGGCAGGTGGTGTTGCAGCAAACTCTGCAGTTCGTGATATGATTGTTACATTGGCGACCAAACATAGAATTCAAGTGGTAATACCCGGAATAGAATTCTGCGGAGATAATGCTGCTATGATTGCGAAGCGAGGGGAGTTATTATACAATGCCGGCGAACGATTTGGTTACAACGTAACCGGCTACCCATCATTTCAAAGTAAGTATGTAAATGATTTTGAACCAGAACAACGAACCTAAAATT
>CALKUG010000508.1 GCA_937996765.1 uncultured Ignavibacteria bacterium | reverse complement strand
CTGTCCAATGACCTCTGCCCTAACCCAAATCAGGAATTAATGGGCGAAAGCAATTTCATCTTTTTGAAACGTTCTTCCATAGAATCCATTTCTTCGAGAAGTTCTTGAGGAATATGCTCTCTGCCAAACATGTCGTAATAGCGGTGCATACTGCGAATTTCTTCGAAACCATCTTCTTTTGAAACTGAGAATAAATCTTTTAATATCTCATCACTTATTGAAAGATTGGTGGTGTCGAAATATGTGATATCCGGAATTTTACCTTTTGGTGTTGTGATAAATCTTCCTTTACCTTCGGTTTCTTCAAATATCCATTTTAATACACGGATATTATCTCCAAATCCGGGCCATAAAAATTTACCTTCGGGACTCTTCCTGAACCAATTCACATAATAGATTTTTGGGAGCTTCTCAGGGTCGGGAGCCATTTTACCCATATCTATCCAGTGTTTAAAGTAGTCGCCCATGTTATAACCGCAGAACGGCAACATAGCAAATGGATCGCGACGTAATTTACCTACCGCACCTGCAGCAGCAGCTGTAGTTTCGGATGAAACTGATGTTCCGAGGAATACTCCGTGATTCCAATTTAATGCTTCGAGCACCAACGGCACAACGGTTGCTCTTCTTCCGCCAAACAATATCGCAGAGATGGGTACTCCTTGATTGTTCTCCCATTCGCTATCTATAACAGGACACTGTTTAGCCGGAGCTGTGAACCGCGAATTAGGATGTGCAGCAAGCTCGCCGTTATCGGGGGTCCACTCTCTGCCACGCCAGTCAATGAGTTTCTCGGGTTTGGTATCTGTCATACCTTCCCACCAAACATCACCCGCGGGAGTCAAAGCAACGTTTGTAAAAATGGTGTTTGCCTGCATCGAAAGCATTGCGTTTGCATTGGTACTCATCGAAGTTCCTGGGGCAACGCCAAAAAATCCGTATTCGGGATTTATTGCATATAATCTACCTTCAGGACCAAATTTCATCCAAGCGATATCATCGCCCACGGTTTCAACTTTCCACTCGGGTAAAGTGGGTTGTAACATTGCGAGATTAGTTTTTCCGCAAGCACTTGGGAACGCAGCTGCAAAATATTTTTTTATCCCTTCGGGATTGGTAATACCGACTATAAGCATGTGTTCAGCAAGCCATCCTGAATCGCGAGCCATAACAGAAGCTATGCGTAACGCGAAACATTTTTTACCTAAAAGTGCATTACCACCATAACCGCTACCAAACGACCAAATTGCGCGCTCTTCGGGGAAATGGACTATATATTTTGTTTTATTGCAAGGCCAAGGAACATCTGCTTCGCCCTGTTCCAATGGTTTACCAACTGAGTGCAAGCAAGGTACAAAATCGTTATCGCCAAGTTCATCGAGAACGGCTTTACCCATACGGGTCATAATTTTCATGTTACAAACAACGTAACCCGAATCGGTGAGCTCTACGCCTATTTGCGAAATTGGTCCGCCAAGAGGTCCCATACTAAAAGGTATAACGTACATGGTTCTGCCGCGCATACAACCTTCAAATAGTCCCGTAAGAATTGTTTTCATTTCGTCGGGATTCATCCAGTTATTTGTAGGACCTGCATCTTCCTCGCGAGTAGAACAGATGTAGGTTCTATCTTCTACACGAGCAACATCATCGGGGTCCGAACGTGATAAAAAACTATTGGGACGCAGTTCCTCATTGAGTTTAATGAATGTGCCTGAATCAACAAGATTGTCGGCAATACGCGAGAATTCTTCTTCGCTGCCATTACACCAGTAAATGGAATCGGGCTTGCAAAGCGAAGCCATTTCCTCAACCCATAGTTTTAACTTTTGGTTGTTAGTCATAATTATCCTTTGTTAGAAATTGTGCTGAAAAATTTGGAAGTGTTAAAAGTAGTGTAGTAAAGCGGGGTATGTTAAAATGCGAGGTGAGATGTTTGGGCATATTTATTGGGAAGCGGGAGTTACATCGCCGCCAGGGGGTTCCCAAATTTTTTCGCCCATGCATCGAGAGGTCTATCCTTGCGGATTTTGTTTACAAAATATTGTATTTAACTTAACAATAAATTATTTCAACTCAAAAAAGAATCATCCACAAAACGTAATCTAAAATTAAAATGGATGCTGCTGAAAGAACAAACGAACGAATGGTGGAAAGTCCAACGCCTTCTGCCCCTCCAGTTGTACGGAGCCCAATATGACAGCCCAAAAGCGATGTCATACCTCCAAAAAATACGGTTTTAATGAGTCCGTTTACTAAGTCAATAAACTCAAAATACCGCTGAACCGAATTGAAAAAAACTGATACGGAGACTCCTAAAAAGAAGTTTGAAACTACATACGCACCAAAGAGAGCAATAACATTAGCAAAGATTACAATTACGGGCATCATTATTACCGCAGCAACAAAACGAGGCATTGCAAGAAAACGAATAGGACTAATTGCCATTGTTTCGAGTGCATCAATTTGTTCGGTAACCTTCATGGTTCCTATTTCGGC
>CALKUG010000507.1 GCA_937996765.1 uncultured Ignavibacteria bacterium | reverse complement strand
AATTATTATTTCGACCTAATGCAGTCAAAAAAAAGTTTTAAGATAATTTTATCTCTGTTCCGATAGTTGGATTGGTCAGTAAAAGATGTTGTATGTTGCTGCGAATCTCGAGTGTTTTCCGCGTGGTCAGGTCACCTATTTCAGCAATGATGTATCGGTGTATCAAACGTCCATTTTCAAGTTTGGTGGTTTTAACCAGCCCTATATCGAGAGTAACTTCAGTAGTGCCCTTAATAAGTTTAACGCCTTGAAGAACAAGATCAAAAGTAACAGATTGGTTAAGAGGTAAATCGTTGTAATACTCCGCACCCATTCCGCCAATAGCATTCTCTGCGATAAGGTACAGTGAGCCAAACATAGCCAAAGTATTATACTTTCTTATATCCTCGCGCTCGGGGTCAGAACACGTTTCACCCGATTCAAACAACATCAGCGAGGTTCCTAACCCTTGCAGTGTATCACCAAAAGCACGCGGTTCATAACTATCACTATACCTGCCAAGTTTGATTGGTGAAGGGAGTGAACGGTTAAGCAGATGTACAATATCCGAAATTAATTCGGCAGCACGGAGGCGGTTGGGTGAATAATCCTCACTCGCATTTTCAGAAGGAGCCAAAAAGCTCATTTGAATGGGTGCAACAGGTTGTAATTCTTTTAATGCATACCGTTGTTGTGTGTAAAGTCGCGATTGGTCGTGGAGATTATAGCAAAATTGTGGTTTAATTGCATGAAAGGTATTCATCAGAATTTTTGATTCGGGTGAACGCAATGCTTTTGCATCGCGATTCAAATCTATTCCCAAAGCATTCTGTCGTGTATAACGTTCGGCACCATCGGGGTTGAGCATGGGAATTATATGAATAGTAACCCGTTCTAAAATGGTTTCTATTGCAGCTTTTGCGTAATCCGGCTGCCGGAGCAACAACTGCAATAAATCAAAAACAGCTCGCGTTGCAGTTGATTCATCGCCGTGCATTTGCGTCCAGAGCAGTACCGGTATAGCTCCGCTTCCAATGGTTACTTTACGAATTGCACGTCGTTCAACAGATTTTCCTACGTCATCAACAGTTACTCCTTGCGCAGATGAGATGTTTGATATTGCTTTTTCAACATCGGTATGCGTAATGTACAAACCTTTTAACTCAGCAATCATGATTGAATCATACTGTGCAAAAAGTGTTTGGAGTACAGGAACAATGGTTTTGTCGGGTGAGCTATTCATTATCAGGGATTCCGATTCTGTCATAAAAGGTTTCTATCATCTGTTCGGGATTGGCGTATGCCGCAAAAGCGTAGATGGGGTAAAGTTTTGAAAATAGAACAATAACCTCAGGCAGCAGATTCTCGAAAGAATGAAAGTTTTTGGTTGGTTTAAGCGGTTTTTCAAGAATAAGTGCTTTATGTTTAGCCAGTTGCGGTAATGCTTCATCAATCAAAGCATTTTTAAGCAGTAAAGGCGGTTCTTTAGCAAAGGTGGAGATGTCTAAAAGTGAATCCAGACCGGCTCTCTTCCAATGTGATGCAATTAAATCGGGATTATCTTTTAACGCCTTTTTGAAAAAGTATTGGTCGCCTGTTGTGTTGTTCACAAAAAGACCTGCTGAAATTGAAGAGCCATCTAAATAGACAAAAAACTCGCTATCGCCTTTAGATTTTCCAAAATGTAATAACAGAAACTCTCTATAGGGGGCACCCTTGGAAAAACGCTGATCCTTGTTCATCCTCAAAATGGTAACATTAAACTTGGGCTCGGTTCTCAGATTTTTGTCGAGTTCATTTAAAAAAGGACCAATTTGCTCAATAAACAGCCGAGCGGGTTCAATCAAGTTTTTTTGATACGATTCTCTGTGAGCATCAAAATACTCTTTGGAATTGTCTTTTTTTAGACCTTTGAGAAAGTCGAAGCTTTTTTGATTAAAGCCGTTTATTTCATTATTCATATAGGGCTTCTAATACATCGAACCGATGTTAACGGTAATGTAAAAACCATCAATGCCTTTGCGTGAGTTGCCGCGTAAACCCTCAATACCACCGTTGAAAAGATGCGTGTAGTAGTAGCGGATATTGATACCCACTAAACTGGTAGGACTGCTGCCAATTTTAGCCCCGAGGCCAACATAACCTCCGGCGGCAATGTAAGTAGTAGCCGAACCAAAAGCCGAGAAAAATCCATCAGAGAAGGGGGTAGTCATAACCAAATGAGGACCCACGCCCGCATTGATATAAGGTCTGAGATTATCTGTAATAGTTTCTCTAAAAAGGCGGTATTGCAAACCAAAATTGAAAGGAATACTGAAGATGCGGTTTACCTTACCGGGAACAATTGAGTTGCCAAACCAATCGAAGTATTCCACTTCGTTATCATCTTTAGCTTCCGAGAATGAGAAGTCGCCAAAAAAAGTAAAATTGGGATTTAATTGTCTTTGGTAGAACATACCTGCTCCAAACCCACCTTCACTAAACATAATATCACCACCAAGAGCATTTTGCGGAAATGTAGTTTCCTCACGCTCATCCACAATTTTTCCAAGGGATTGGGCATAACCATTGTGGCTTATAATTGCCAAACCCATCACCAAAAACCAAGCGAATAACTTCATACCATTATTTCCATATTGTACTCAGTAAATAAACCTAATATTTCGCAATAATTCAACATCAATTGTGAGTTGCAAAAT
>CALKUG010000506.1 GCA_937996765.1 uncultured Ignavibacteria bacterium | reverse complement strand
TTGGTAGTGTAAATACGCATTAAGTATAATCCGCGTCCGTGGTCTTTAAGTAGGTTTTCGGGCATAGTGGGGTCTGGTATTTCAGCAGGATCAAAGCCCGGACCTTCATCTTTTATAACAAAAAGTGCCTTATCGTCGTAATGAGTTACTTCTAAAGTAACTTTTTTGTCGGGGTGTTTTTTGTTTGCGTGCACCATAGCGTTTGTTATAGCTTCTGAGAGGCAGAGATGAATGTTGAAAACAACATCATCGGGTATGTTAAAGGTTTTTGCAACGGTTTCAAGAAACTCATCAACAAGATGCAACATGTTGGGGTCTGAGGGTAATGTTATAATCAATTCGTTTTCGGACATTCTCAAAAATTCCAATCTATGAGCAAAAATATATTTGTGCTTCTGATACCGGATTGGTTATCTCGCTCAGATGAATCGTACCAAGTACTCAAACGAGCTTGAACAACCGAATCAATTGCATAATCTATATCGGCTGTTGGACCGCTACTTTTATACGCCGATTGAAGTCCGGATACACCGTTCTTTAAATTAAAAGAATTAATGGAAAAATAGCGATATCCTATACTAAATTGCAACCTTTCATAGTGCTGAATTAACCGCGGGTGTAAAAAATACTCCTCGATATATCTATTTGGGTTAACTGTGAAACGATTCCAGTTCAAACTGCCTTGCTCGGTTATACGCACTCTTCCTGTTATAGCGAGTGTCATTCGTTTATTTAAGGGCACTAATGCGGTGTCAATAATCTGAAACTGCCGCAACGAATAGCTTTTAACATTACTTACCAAATTTTCAAAATCATAAACAGAATAACTTGCTGAAACATCGAACCAGGCTGAGTTTTTTAGCCGTGCATAATTATAAGTTCCTCCTAAGCCCAAGCGAGCAGTGCGTTCGGTTTTATTATTGGAGCTCAACTCTGAGAATAAATATACTTGCTGTGAATATCCGCCTTCAGCTAAGGTGGTTAACGTGAAAAAGGAATTTGCCTCCCAATCGTATTGAAGCCGAATTAATGTAAGCAATTCATCGCGGTCGTCGTAATTCAGTTCACTGGGTGTATCGTAGGATATTTTGTTTTGAGAAAAATAGTAACGCAGTAAATGCTTCTCTCCTAAATGGAATGAGGCTTCCGAAATTAATGAAAGGCGACGTGCTAAAGAGTTTTTTTGTGCTTCTGTTTCTTGTAGGTCGTCGAAAATAGGGCGGTTAAGTCCTTCGGGGTAAAGCAGTTGGTAACGCTCATTTTTTTCGGAGAAAGAAAACGAAACAAATGCTTCGGCATTTTCGCTCCGATACATAATAGTTGGAGTTATAGCAAAGCGCAAATCGTTGATATCATTATCGTAAGCACTTGAGCTTAAGCCAGAAATACGCTTGTACCGTGTTAGCCGCATAATGCTTCGCTGGTAGAGCTGTGCGTTAATTTTAAGATGCGTATTGGGGAGAAATGATTGGTATAAAAAATCGTTGGTTAGGGAGTATTCTGCCTGTTCACGTTCTTGCAAATTATTGGTAATCGAAAAAGCGGATTGCGTTAGTGAATCGGCAACAAAATAAAAATCACGTTTAGAACTCTCGTAATTAAGGTAGAGTGAGTTTGAAATTCCGTCATCAAGTATGCTCTCGCCTTGAATTGAAAGGGCACGCTTCAAGTTCCTTCGTGGGAGAATATCTTCGTTGCGGAAAGTGCCCCTTGCCATCATTTGGAATTTTTCAGATAGTGAAGAACTGTAAAACCCCTCGATACCATAGTGCATGCCGGCGTCACTTTCGCCAATTTGACTATCGTTTGTATATCCAAGGAATGCGGTTGCGAACCCCTCGGGGATGGGCTTAACTTTCGTGAAAACAGTTCCATGAGCGGTGCTACCGGAGTTTAATTGTATCACCGACCTATTATCATTAAGAAACAACCCTGAGCCATTTACGCCAATATCTATATTTTCGGAGAGTGTGTAAATACCCAGCAAATCGGTTCGTAATTCATCGCGTAAAATATTGGTGGTGGAACGGATAAGAGAAGAATTGAAGCTTTCCCGCACTCCAAAAAACAGCTTCTCAGTAGTAACCGAAGTTACCAGGCGATTATTAAAATTAAATGTTCCTGCCTGTTTTGTAAAGCTGAGGAAATGACGATTTGTTTGGTAGGGCGACTGATTATATAGAAGGGAATCGCCATCCTGCGCATAGCTTAATGTGGCAGAAAGTAAAACTATAACCGCTACAATCACTCCCGTAAATTTGGTGGTAGGGTTCAATTGGTCACCAAAATTTTAACAAATTT
>CALKUG010000505.1 GCA_937996765.1 uncultured Ignavibacteria bacterium | reverse complement strand
TCTCGATTACTATTTGCAAGAGCAAAAGAAAACTCAACACGCTCAAATTGCGAAAAAGGATATTGCGCAAAACCATAAGTGCCATAACTTCTCTCGAAGTACCTGGTATCAGATTCTCGCAAATCGTACCTGCTCCCGCTGTAATGGAATGCCCCATATCCGTAATTAAGACGCTTACCTTGTTGTACGCGGAACATATCAATATTAAAACTTTGTAAAAACTCATCCTGGGTTTGAGCAGTATTGAGTAACATTAAATAAAATTGATCATCTCCCAACATATCGCTAATACCTAATATTCCTCCGCCTCGAGTTCCAAATATCGGATCGGTTGAAAGTTGACTTTGTGCAAAATCGAGTGAGTACTGCGGTTCATAAGGTATTGCCGAAGAATCACTCACGGTGAATTCTGGGGCATAATTTTCCCATCCTACTTTTGTAGTATCTACAGTTAAGCTTTCGGAAAGTGCCTGTTTGGAAAGCGGAAACTCATATAACGAAAAACTACGATTGTTATAAACTGATGAAATAATTGTAGAATCATTAAGTAGTATGGGTTGAAATAGAGACTGAGTAATTCGCAGTTGCTGTGATATTTCTCCGGTTAAAAGAGAAATTGCATAAACTGAGCGAATAGAATCCTTATCAGATATATACAGTAATTCATTTTTACTATTAACAGCAATAGGTTCTATTGCACCTTCATTGCCTTTTGTTATGCAGTATAACGAATCGTTTTTTATATCATAACCAAAAAGATTATGCTCTTCAATATTGTTGTTGTTATTTCTATCCGAGGCAAAATAGATTTTATTGTTATGATAGAGGGGGGCGTGATCTTGGAATATGTCGTTAGTTATTCTTTGTAACGCTCCATCGGTGGTGTTTGTAATATAAATATCGCTAAACCCAATAGTATCAACCGCAGAGAAAGCTATTTGATTGCTATTGGGAATAAATCGTGGTGATTCAATGGTAAGCAGTAATCCGTGTTCAATTGTTTGATAAATTTCGCCATTGTGATTTGCAATGTGCAGAACATCGTGACCACCTTTTTTTGCGATAAAAACAATTAATGAATCGTTAGCATCTATAACCCTTTGCAGTAAACGAATATTTTCAACATCTTCACTTCGTTCACCACGTAATAGTGTTTTAACTTTTCCCCATTGTTCTGTAACATTCTTTTTCTCTGCAATAAATAATGAAGTGTATCCATCGGTATTGCCTGCGCAAAAGAGTTTAATTTCGTTTCCAGATTTTACAACAACAGGACTATAATAAAAACCTCTTGTAGTAATTGGTTTTCCTGCTTCTTCTACTCTTTGATTGTGTTGTAATAAGGGGAAGTATTTTCTTTGTTCGTAGGTTTGCCATTCTCTGTCAATTTCCGCAACGGATTTTCCCAAGGTAAATTCTAACAACTCATTAAAATCACTGAACATCCAAATATTATCTATCAGCGATTGAACAGTGGAGCGTGAATACCTTTGCTCAATAAAACGTAAAAAGGCGTGCCCCACTTTGTACATTGCATACGTTCCATAAACAGAACCAACATTTTGAATCCCAACAAATCGTTCGTTAAGTAACGCATCTCGCATTATCATTTCTGCTTGGGCATCCCACCGGGCAGAATAAAACTCGGCTAATCCTTCAACTATCCACAGTGGGGGCATAACCCCATCAAAAAAACGATGATGTGAATTAATCGCTGAAACCTTGCCTACCATAAAAACGTGAGTGAGTTCGTGGTGAATCACATGCCGAAAATCAGAAAGTGAACCTGTATAGGGAATTGCAACACGCCCCTTCATAAACTCATAGAAACCGCCAACGGCATCAGGAATAAGCCCGGGTGTAGTATTGGTTTGCCGAAATAGCTGTGCAGTGTTGTAAAAAATTATTGGGATGCGACGCTTAGGAGTGTAGAGAAATTCGCGACTTAAGTATTCATATCCTTGCTCGGCAAACTCTGCTCCACGCAGTGCTACCTCACGATTACCGCTATGATAGTAAATATCAAAATGTTGGGTTTTAAGAATTTTCCAATCAATGGTATGATACTGTACTTTGTTCCTGCCAAAATAAAATTGTGCTTCTGTATTGACAGAAATCAATAACAAAAGCACAATCAAATGTCTCAAAACCGACATACTATCCAATCAATTGGTGAGCCCGACTTATTTGGCGAGTTCTTTTTTCAGAAAATGAATGTAGTCAATTTCTGCGGGGTCATATCCACGTTGCACAGCAACAAAATACGAGAGCCAATCCATAAGATACGCCATATCCAATAAGCGTAATTTAAATGTGGGCTGAGTGCTTTCCAAGGTAATAACTTCTACCCCGGCTTTTTGAATGAGCCCGCGCAATACATCAAAACGCTTTTGTACCTGTGGGGGAAATTCGGGATCTGTTAAATACAGAACTTTTGTTTTTAGTGTATTATCACTATGTGCTTCCCAACCAATTATTTCATTGTGGTTTAACTCAGGAATAACATTCACAAAGCAATGTAATTTACTGTTCTCATTAAACTGGCACTTTAAACGGTTTCCGATTGAGTCGTTTACATCTGCACCTGAGTACGCCAACGGTAAAAAACCGTTGAGCTGTTCGGCGAGTTTATAAACATACCCTGTTTCAGAAGAGTATTCAACAGATTTTGTTTTCCATAATTCGATTGCATCATGAGCCATTGTTGATTGCTCAGGCAGTACACCTGTTTGAACCATAACGTGAAGCAACGCAAAAAAGCTCATACCAAGAGTAAACCGTGGTTGGAAACCCGGAAGCAAAGGAACAACCGGTATATTGTGCTCGGCTGCAATTTGTAAAACTTTACCGCCCGTGGTTATGGTAACAATTGAGCATTTTTTTTCTATTGCCGCATTAAGCGCTTCAATGGTTTCTTCGGTGTTCCCCGAATATGAGGAACAAATTACTAATGAGTTTTCATCGGCAAAGGTTGGCAATCCATAATTACGCCATACCGTCATGGGTAATTTTAATTCGTTTTTAGAAAAGTTCTTCATAAAATCAGCAGATATAGCCGAGCCGCCGAGTCCGCATACTATAATGTTTTTGAAATCCATTTTGGGGAATTCTGTAACTTTATATGAATGCTCTAATGCGTATGAAATTTGAGTATGATAATCAACGAGTACTTGGTACAGGTTTTCGGAATCGTATTTTTTTCTTAGTTCTTCAATCATTGTCTTTTACTGTGTCTATTTATTATAAAATATTACGCGTGCGCGTAATTGAGTATTTTTGGAAAAAAAGTTCTATTTCCGTTAATATTTCCTCTTGCGAAGAAAGTTGCAAAACGGTTGAAACTAATGTCCGGGCATCTTGTTCAGGGAACGAACGAATGGTTCTTTTTAATGAAGGTATTGCTGAGGGAGATACACTAAACGAGCGTAAGCCGGCACCAACTAAAAATGGAGTAGCCAAAGTATCGGCTGCCATTTCACCGCACATACTTACGTCTTTACCTTCTATTTTTGCATTTTCGATAATATGAAATAGCGACTGTAATACTGCTGGATTAAACTCTTGATACAGCGAGGAAACGGTATTATTACCTCTATCTACAGCCATAAGGTATTGAATCAAATCGTTTGTACCAATGCTGAGGAAATCTACCTCTTTTGCCATCTGCCTTGCCATAACAGCTGCAGCAGGAACTTCAATCATTATCCCAACAGGAATATTACTATCATACTTAATCCCTTTTGATGTGAGTTCATCCATAACCTCTTGGATTAAGCGTTTAGACTCGCGTATTTCCTGAATGGTAGAAATCATAGGAATCATAAACTTAATGTTTTTGTGTGTACTGGCTCGCAATACAGCTCGGATTTGTGATTTGAAAAGCGAGCGATTATCGAGCAGAAAGCGTACGCCGCGTAAACCCAAAAACGGATTTGCCTCGGAGTGATGAAACAACCGTACCTTATCACCACCCAAATCGAATGCACGAATGGTTATCTGGTCAGGATACACTCGTATTGCGAGTTCCTTGTAAATATGATGTTGCTGCTCTTCATCGGGGAACTCACCAAGCTCTTCTATTATTTGCTCAGAGCGAAAAAGTCCAATGCCTTTAGCGCCATTGCTTTTTAGCACAGCAATCTCTCCGGTGACATCAACATTAGCTTGTAGTGTAATTTCTTCTCCATCTGTGGTCTGTGCCGGCAGGAGTAGAAGCTCGCTCATCGCTTCATTAATTTCTTTGAGATGTTCAATTTTTTTATTAAAATATTCGAGCTGCACATCTGTGGGATTAATAACAACAATTCCATGGAATCCATCTATGGCCAAAATATCGCCCGTTTTAATTTTGTCAGTAGCATCTTCAGCACCAACAATAGCGGGTATATTAAGCGAGCGCGCAACAATAGCAGCGTGTGAAGTTAATCCTCCCTCATTTGTAACGTATCCAAGAGTTTTATTTTTTGCAAAAAGTATGGTATCGGCGGGAGTAAGAATTTCGCTTACTACAATTACCTCTTGTTCAATTTTGGATTCCCATCGTCTTTTTTGGAGGTTGCGGATAATCCTCATTTTGATATCTTCAATATCTTCCGCACGTTCCTTAAACATTTGCTCATCGGAAACCGTAAGCATATTTTGTACTTTTGAGGTTTCATCGAAGACTACAAATTGCGGATCTCTTTTTTCGGTCTTTATTCTTGATTCAAGTGATTGAAGGAAAATAGGATCATCTAACATCATTAATTGGGCTTCAAATATTTGAGCTCTTTTTTCGCCCATTTTCTCTTTAGCGAGAGAGAAAATTTTGTTGAGCTCTTTTTTTGATTGAGCGATAGCCAACCACAATTGCTCAACAGCTTGGTCAACATTTTCGATGATATCATCTTTTATCGAAAGTGTCTCTTTTTTAAAAATGAATGCTCTACCGATAACTAAACCGGGTGCTGCGGCAATGCCGCGAAGATGATTATTGGAATCTTTAAGAAGTTGTTCTAAACCCTTCATACTTCATCAAATCCTCGGTTTATGTAGTCAGTAATATCTTTACACATATTTTCAACATCGGGGTCATCCCCCTCAAACTCGAGTAAGAGAGTAGAGCCCTGAGCAGCCGCAAGAGTCATAAGACCTATAATACTCTTGCCGTTTATACGCATACCGTCTTTTGTAATATAAAATTCTGATTTGTACTTTGCAGCAAGTTTTACCATGGTTGCTGCTGGTCTGGTATGTAATCCCGCTTGATTAACTATAGTAACCTCTGCTTCAATAAGTCGTTTTTCTCCCATTATTTAACCCTTTTAAGTAATGAATTTGCTAAGCATGTAAAAAAATCAATTGCATCTTTTGTTCGTAAAGGCTTAAGACTTCTCAGTCCCTTTGCTGTAAACTTTTTAACTTCTTTTTCGGTATCGCTGATTACACCAAGCTTTTCGAACATAGCTCGAAACAAAGGGATATCTTCTTCCTTTGCTCCTTTGTTTTTAATAAATTCTTTAAGAATCTTTAAGTCTTTACCCTTTGCTTTTTCAAGGGCTTTAAGAATGAGGAAAGTTTTTTTGCCTTCGATAATATCGCCACCGATACGCTTGCCTAAGCTGAGTTCATCACCCATAAGATCTAACAAATCATCTTGTAACTGGAAAGCAATACCAATGTTCGTTCCGTATGAAGCAAGAGCTTTTACTTCGGCCGGCGAGCCACCACCTACCAAAGCACCGACTTTGCAACAAGTTTGTAGTAAAGCCGCTGTTTTTTTACTAATCATAGTATAGTATTCAGGAATGGATACATTATTACGGCGTTCAAATTCTTTATCGAGCGATTGCCCTTCACACACTTCAATTAAACCTGTATTAAATGCACTCACAGTATTTTTAGCAATAGTATGATCAATAGAATCAAGCAACACTTCATAAGAAGCCGCAAGTAAAACATCTCCAACTAAAATTGCAGTATTAACATCATGTATGGTGTGTAGTGTTGCCCTACCTCTTCTGAGCGCCGAATTATCCATGATATCATCGTGAACGAGGGTAAAGTTATGAAGCATTTCAACTGCAATTGCAGGGTTATAGGCATGTTTTTTATCGCCACCTACAGCCATGGCTGAGAATAATACCAAAGCAGGTCTAAGGCGTTTGCCGCCACTTTCCATAACGTATGCAGCCGGATCGTATAACGTAGTGAGCGTTTTTTTCTTAAAAAGCTTTTTAATGCGAGCTTCGATTATTTTTCTCTCTGCTTCGTAAGCAGCAGCAAAGACTTCGTAATTCAAATTAGTTCCTCCTTGCGAATTAATTTACCAACTTGCAGTTGTGCAAGTGAAGCGGATCCTGTTAAAAATAAGACTTTTTTTAGATATTCAATAAATTGTGTTATGAAGCTTATAACACCTTCCTCGCCTGAAGCATTTAATGCTTGTAACACTTTTCTTGCTGAGCCGGTAAAATTTGCTCCAAGTGCATAGCTTACAGCAGCATCGTGCGGTGTGTTAACACCTCCCGATGATATTAAAGTAAATTTGTAAAATTCTTTTAGCTCGTTTACCGTTTTTAGGCAATACGATGTAGGTAAGCCCCAATCCCAAAACTCATTATTTTTATCATCGCGATTGCGAATGATTTCCACGGCCGACCAACTTGTTCCGCCGGCACCGGCAACATCAATCCCTTTTACTCCGGCTTCCAAGAGTCGTTTAGCTGCCTGTTTTGAAATACCCGAACCAACCTCTTTAACAATGATTGGTACACTGAGTGACTTCGCGAGAAACTCTATAGACTGCATCAATCCGGGAAAAGAGGGCTCTCCACCTTTTTGAACAAGCTCTTGTAGAGCATTCAGGTGAATAATAAAAACACTTGCCTCCACTAAATCTATTAAACGTTGAAACTGTGAAACATCTCTACCTTCGCATAACTGTGCTGCGCCAATGTTAGTCATAATCGGTGAAATTCCCGCCGATTTTTTTATTCCTTTGAGATGAATATCATAATCTCGTGACTCTAAAGCATAACGCATACTGCCTAATCCCAACGGAATATTAAGGCTGTTTGCTACTTCTGCTAATTGGAGATTGATATTATTCGCTTCATCGGTTCCACCGGTCATACAAGAAATGAGAAAAGGATAAGCAACAGTGCTTCCAAAAAAGTTGCTCTCTAAATTCAAGTTTTGAATAATAACTTCGGTTGTTGCATCATGCAAGAAAGTATAATTATCAAAGCCCGTTGCAACAGTTTTAAACGCAGCAGAATCATCCTCACAAATTGTGAGATGTTCTTTTTTTCGTAATGAAAGTTCCGCTTGATTTTCAGACATAGTATTTAATAAATTGATGCAATTCTCTTATTTAATCTAAACAATATAAATACGAATTAAAACACTTGTGAGTCTTCAACAATGACCTTAACTCTACCCCTAACAGCATTGCACAAAAATACCGAATCAGCGTTTTTGATATCTTCTTTATAAAGTACTTTTTCAATAACCCCTTGTGTCTCAATCAAAAACGAACGATACACACCGGGCAGCGCACCGCTTAAAATAGGAGGGGTGTAGTAAACACCATCCTTTTTAATAATAATATTATTAAAAGAACCCTCTACTACTTCTTCTCGTTCATTAAGAAAAATTACATCGTAGAATTTCGAACCATTTATTTTTGCAATTGTTGAGTCGTATTGTTCGCGATTAGTTGTTTTAAAATACTGATATACCGAATTTGAAGATATCTTGCTATCTGAATAGCAAACAATTTTGTCAGATTCAGTATTTTCAATTGGTGTCAGTTGGTAGTCAAAGTCACCTTGTTTACTTAGGGTAATACGGAGTTTGTACTGCTGATACGAGGAACAATTCTGTAAAATAGTTCGCACAAAGTCCATCCATTTTTCTTCAACAAAACTAAAACGGAAGTAGTTGGAAGAATTCTTTAGTCGCTCTGTGTGATAGTTCAGTAATGCGATACTCGAATGAGAAACCAACATAGTTTCAATAAGCCGGAAAGGGCTCTGCCTATTTGCAATAAAACTGAACTTAGAAAGTATTTCATCGTATTCAAGATTCTTTTTACTATCCCACACTATCCCGCTACCAATTCCCATGGTAGCTTTGTTGTTCTTTATTTCGAGCGTGCGAATAGCTACGTTAAAAGTCCATTGCTCTTCCCGTTTCAATCCAATACTACCGGTGTATATTCCGCGTATATGCTTTTCAACATTACGAATAATTTCCATAGAAGAAATTTTTGGGGCCCCAGTTATCGAGCCACAGGGGAATGTACTCATAAGCACTTCAGTCAAACCGATACCCTGTTTCAAGGACCCAACTATTGTTGATGTCATTTGATGAAGGGTTTCATACGTTTCAATATCAAACAACGAACGCACACTCACCGAGCCGGGTTCGCAGATTTTTCCAATATCATTTCTGAGTAAGTCAACTATCATCACATTTTCAGCTTTATCTTTTTCGGAGTTTTTTAACTCTTCTTTTATTAAGGCATCTGCTTGCAAAGTGAGACCTCTACTGCGCGTTCCCTTCATGGGCTTGGCTTTTATGCCAATTTCGTCCCACTGCAAAAACAACTCAGGTGATATGGAGAGAATGTACTTTTCTCCATTTTTGATAAGAGCTATAAATTCAGCTGATTGATTAAACACTAATTCGGAAATAAAATCTTCAAGCTCTCCCATAATAGTAAACGACACAGGGAAAGTGAAGTTTATTTGATAGGTATTACCTTCTTGAATCTGTTGTTTAATTTTTTGAATTGCAGTGGAAAACTCTTCCGCTTCAACCCCGTAGGTAATCTTATCAATTTCTGTTAATGGTTTTATATTTGTGCCAAAGTTAAAGTCTAATTCAGCATACTGAATTACCGAGGAGTAAAAAGAGAATCTACTGTTTTCAGCTGAGTCAATAACAGATTTATTTAAGGAGCCGTGATTTTCAAACCATGGTTCTATAAAATATCCAAGCTCGTAAGTCAAAGAACTTACAGCATAAGGATACTGAACAGAATACACTTCAGCAGTTTGGAAAAAATGTTCGATACCGAGTTGCTTCGAAAAAGCGATTTGCTTTTGAGGATTACGAAACAACAATCCCTTTTCCTCACCATATATACGAGGAGTATAAAAAAACGCCGAGTGTTCACACTCGGCGATTAATGCAATAATTTCTGATAACTTCGACAAGCTATTAGTGGCCTCCGCCACCCTTAATAACGGTTGCACCTTTACTATCATCTTTAACAAAGAACCATAAAGCTGCCGAGATCAACAAACTAACACCCGATATCCAAAATATGATTGATTTATCAGGAGCGCTTTGAATAATTAACCCTACAAATGCACTCACAAGAAGCTGTGGAATTACAACTGATAGGTTAAAAATTCCCATAAACAATCCTGTTTTCTCTTTTGCTACTTTCTCAGTCATAATTGCAAAAGGCAAGCTCACAATCGAAGCCCAACCAATACCGGCAAGTGCGATGAGCATGTATAGCGTAATTGGTGATGAAGCAAACTGCGAAATTAGTAAATATGCAATACCCATAGTGGCTACAGCTGCTGTATGTGTTTTCACTGTTCCAATTTTTTTAGTCAAGGGTTGCAATACCAAAGTTGGTAGTAAAAATCCGACAGTGTTAAGAATCGCAAATGTGTATGCGATTACGGGACCAGAGTTCTCCGCAGAAAGACCCATCTTATCCATGATAAAAGCAATAATAAATACAAACATTGTTTGTACACCAATCCACGAAAAGCCGTGCGCAAAATAAATTTGCATCAGAGCTTTTACGTCTGATTGTTTTCTGCCGGTAGTTTCGAGTGATTCAGTTTCAGCTGAATTATCAACGGCTTGCAACGAACGGGGCTCAGTAATAAAAAACATTGGGACTACGCTAAAGAAGAAAACAATAATAGTTCCAACATAGAGTAAAGTATAGTTACCAATAGTTGCACCAATGATGTAAGCAAGTACACCAAAGAATCCTGATACGGTCTGCATCCAGGTATAACCTTTTGTGCGTGCTTCCCCTTCGGGCGTAACGTCGGCAATAATGGAACGCGTGGGGTTAAAGCTGATATTAATAGCTAAATCTAATGTGAGTGCAACCACTGTTGCAATAATTATAATGTTAGATATTCCAAGAAAGCCGCCAATTTCATTAAAAAACGGTAAGGCAAGCAACATAGCAGCTGCAATTGTTCCGCCAATGAGAACAAATGGTCTGCGGCGTCCACCCCAGAACCAAGCATTATCTGAAATAAGCCCGACAATCACCTGACCAAATATACCTGCAAGTGGACCTGCTGCCCATACAAATCCAACTTCGTGAATATCGAGTTTGTATTGAGTAGTAAGAATCCAACTC
>CALKUG010000504.1 GCA_937996765.1 uncultured Ignavibacteria bacterium | reverse complement strand
GATTGATTTTCTCAACACTTATTGGTTTTATCGTGCAAAAGAAAAAGATTTTAGTTACTGCCGCACTCCCTTATGCAAACGGTCCGATTCACTTAGGACACTTAGCAGGAGCATACCTTCCGGCAGATATATATGTTCGTTACAATCGTTCAAAAGGTAATGATGTTGTGTTTATTTGCGGTTCAGATGAACACGGCGTTCCTATTACAATTACAGCTGAAAAAGAAAAAATTACTCCACAGGATGTGATTGATCGCTTCCATAAAATCAATAAAGATTCTTTCGAGAAATTTGGGATGAGTTTTGATAACTATTCCAGAACGAGCATACCAATTCACCACGAAACTGCAAAAGAATTTTTCTCGGATTTCCACAAAAGGGGAATACTAAACGAGAAAAAAACGATGCAATTCTACGACGAAAAGCAATCAATGTTTTTGCCCGATCGCTACGTGGAGGGTACTTGTCCCCGTTGTGGTAATGACCAAGCTAGAAGCGACGAGTGCGAAAATTGCGGTGCGCTTTATGAACCCGATCAGTTACTGAATCCGATTTCCAAAATTAGTGGCACTACACCTATACTGCGTGAGACTTCGCATTGGTATTTCCCACTCGGTAATTATCAACAACGTCTTGAAGATTACATCAATGCAATGGATGCAAAACACAACTGGAAAGAAAACGTTTTGCAGTATAGCCGCGGTTGGTTTAAGGACGGTCTGCAAGATAGAGCCGTTACGCGCGATTTAGATTGGGGCGTTCAAGTCCCGCTCGATTCCGCAATCGGGAAGGTTATATACGTTTGGTTCGAGGCGGTCTTGGGTTATATATCTGCTACTAAAGAACTTTCATTACAACGTAATGAACCCGATTTCTGGAAAAGATTTTGGCTCGACCCTGAAAACACTACCTATATTCCGTTTTTGGGAAAAGATAACGTAGTGTTCCACTGCATCATTTTCCCGGCAATGTTAATGGCCTGGAATGATGGCCACGGTCCCGATGAGCAATTTGTATTGCCTGCAAACGTACCTGCAAATGAGTTTTACAATTTCGAAGGCAAAAAGTTTTCGAAAAGCAGAAACTGGGGCATAGATGTAATTGATTTTCTGAACAAGTTCCCAGCAGACCCATTGCGCTATACCATCGCACTTAATCTGCCTGAAATGCGCGATACCGATTTCTACTGGAAGGAATTTCAAGGTAGGAACAACAACGAGCTTGCAAATATCTTGGGTAACTTAGTTAATAGAACATTCACATTTGTTCATAAGAACTTTGATGGTAAAGTACCTGTGCAGGGTGAACTTTTACCCGTTGACCTTGCAATGTTGGAACTTAATAAAAAAGCTCCTGTTGAAATTGGTAATTTTATCGAGCACTTCAGAATCAAGGATGCAGTGCTTGAGATGATGAATCTTGCGCGGGCAGCAAACAAATACTTTAACGATATGGAGCCGTGGAAAACGGTTAAAACGGATAAAGAACGCTGTGGAACAACATTAAACGTCTGTTTGCAAACCATTTACACATTGGCTGTGGTATTCGAGCCGTTGCTTCCAAATTCTTCGCGTGAAATGCTTTTGTTGCTTTCTTCATCAACAGTGCCTTGGGATAATGCCGGCGAACACCAACTTGCGGATAATTTGCAACTTGGAGAGCCCAAAGTGTTGTTTACCAAAATAGAGGATTCGGTTATTGAAGAGTTGCTTCAGCAACTTGGTTCATCAACTGAAGAAGTTGCGGTTGCCATTCCAAAACCCGACGACTCACCCGAAATCACCTACGATGATTTTGCAAAGGTTAAACTGAGAGTTGCCACTATTTTAGAAGCTGAAGCTGTTCCTAAAAGCAAAAAACTTATAAAGCTTCAAGTTGATTTAGGATACGAAAAAAGACAGGTTGTAGCCGGAATAGGTGAAACATATCAACCTCAGGAGTTGGTAGGCAAAAAAGTTACCATGGTTGTTAACTTAAAACCTGCTAAATTAATGGGTGTTGAATCTCAGGGCATGATTTTAGCCGTTGAAAATGGTTTAGGAAAATTGAATCTTATGGAAGTGGATTCTGCAGTTCTTAACGGAACCCAGGTTCGCTAATCAATCAAACGAGGTTACAGATGAAGTATATAGTAGTTTTTTTGCTTTCGACGATGATGGTATTTGCTCAACAACCTACAAAAAAGGTTACTGAGGAAGTTTCGGCTCGTTTCGATATCGCCGGTGCCCCTTCACAAAAAGTGTTGGTGTGGGTATATTTTAGTGATAAGGGTCCACAGACCAACAGTCTTGCAAAATCTACTTCATTGGTTACCGATGAGTCATTAGCAAGAAGAGCAAAGGTATTACCCGAAGGCCAGCTAACAGATGTACTCGATGTACCCTTGTATCAGCCCTACCTCAATAAAGTTAATGAGTTAGGTGTTGATGTGAAACAGTTTTCAAAGTGGTTCAATTCAATTTCTGCTTATGCAACAGCGGAACAAGTAAAACAAATTGCTGCTTTGGATTTTGTAACTAAAGTTGATGCGGTAAAAGGTTTTGTTTCGGATAGACACGCAACAAAAACTCTTGAACAAGTAAATCCCCAAGATTTACCGTTAACAGGTACTTTAGATAAAGTTGGTGTGGGTATTGATTATGGTTTGGCAGCACATCAAAATTCGATGCTGAAAGTACCTGCCATGCACCAAATGGGCTACACCGGTAAAGGTGTTATTATTGCCATGATGGATGCAGGCGTTGATAATCTTGCGCACGAAGTTTTTGCAAATATGAACATTATCGCAAAATATGATTTTGTTAATAACGACACCGAAGTTGGCAATCAGAACGATTTAGGCGAAGGTTCGCACGGTACATTAACACTTAGTACCATTGGCGGAAATAAGCCCGGTACGTATGTGGGTCCTGCGTTTGGTGCTACTTATATTATTGCCAAAACAGAAAATACAGCAAGTGAAACCAATGTTGAAGAAGACAATTGGGTGCGCGCAATGGAGTGGGCTGATTCGCTTGGTGCAATGCTTACTTCAACTTCGTTAGGTTATTTGGGTATGGACCCCGGTTTCACTTCTTACACCTATTTGAATATGGATGGAAACACAGCAATCATAACCAAAGCAGGTGATATTGCAGCCGCAAAGGGAATTGTAGTTGTTAATTCTGCCGGTAACGAAGGGTATAACGCAAGTCGCAATACACTTGGTGCACCTTCAGATGGCTTTAATGTAATTGCCGTTGGTTCAGTGGATTCAGTGGGAATGCGTTCCTCGTTCAGCAGTGTTGGTAACACCATTGATGGCAGAACCAAGCCCGATATTATGGCACAAGGCACAAGAACTTGGGCTGCTACATCATGGGCAAATAATTCTTATGGCAGAGCAAACGGAACTTCGTTAAGCTGTCCGCTTGCTGCTGGAGCGATTGCACTATTGATGGAAAAGTTTCCAACTTTAACACCTGCACAAGTGCGTGATGCAATTCGTTCTACCGCAACCAAAGCTTCGGCTCCCGATAGGGAATACGGTTGGGGCATTATCAATTTGGATGGAGCAGTAAATAAATTGCTCAATAACGAAGTAGAAGTAGGATTGCCCGAGGCGTATGCGGTTTCGCAAAATTATCCTAATCCTTTTAATCCGAGCACCATTATAGATGTTTCGTTACCGGTTTCAGGTATAACACGAGTTACGGTGTATTCGGTATTAGGTGAAGAGGTTGCAACCGTTTTGAACGAGTATAAAGAAGTAGGTAATTTTTCGGTGCGTTTTAATGCCGAGGGTTTACCTTCAGGGAATTATATCTACCGCGTAGTTTCGGGTGAATTCACCCACTCCGGTAAAATGACATTGATGAAATAAATTCGGAGAAAAACTTTGTTAAAAACTCTTTTATTTGCCGCGTTTATGTTAACCTTCGTGAACGCACAAACTGTGTATGAATTTTTGCGTTTGGAAACATCACCTCGTGTTGGGGCTTTAGCCAATAGCTTTACCTCGAACGTTGATGACCCCGATGTGGTATTTAGCAATCCAGCAGGAACTGCACTATTGGAAAACACCCCTGTGTCGTTTTCCTTTGTGAAACACCTCCTCGATGTTAATATTGCATCTCTTTCGCTTTCGCACAATGTAGAAGGTATTGGTCGTTTCTCAGGCGGAATTAAATACGCCGGTTACGGTTCATTTGAAGGTGCGGATAAATTTGGCAACAAAACCGGTGAGTACAGCGCCTCCGATATGCTTATTCATGTGGCTTATGCCAATAAACTCGGCGATAACTTCTACTATGGTGTAGGTACAAAGTTTATTTACTCCTCTTTGGCAAGTTACTCATCAACTGCTGCCGCTGCCGATTTTGGTCTTACATATGCTAACGTTGACCGCGATATGTCGGTTGGTTTTAGCATTCTCAACGTTGGCGGACAGCTTTCCACCTACGGCTCAACTTCCGAAGATTTGCCTGTAGATGTTTCTGTGGGTATCAGCAAAAAATTACAAATCCCTATTACCGTCTTTTTAGATTTCCACCGCCTCAATGAAGACACCGATTCGTTTTTTAAGCGATTCAACCACTTTACTTTTGGTGCTGAAATTGCCGTTAGTAAAGCACTCGATTTTAGATTCGGCTACGACAATCAAAAACGTAAAGACTTAAAAATTGCCGATTTTGCAGGATTGGCTGGATTCAACGCGGGATTTGGTTTAGATATTGGCAGTTACACTTTTAACTACGGATTTAGTTCGTGGGGCGAAGTTGGCACTCTGCACCGTTTGGGACTTTCAACCACCATCAAATAACACCCTAAATGGTTAGAAGGTCATTTAACACTCGAAATGGTTATATTTGTGGTTCCGAATTTAGAAGATGAAAGATTACGATGACAATAGAAATGTTTAAAGCTAAAATTCAGCGTCCAAAAATTACCGAAGCTGAATTAAAATACGAAGGCAGTTTAACGGTTGACCAAGATTTACTTGATGCAGCAGGTATGCTCCCACACGAAAAAGTACAAGTAGTTAATGTTAACAACGGAAACCGTATCGAAACCTACCTGATTTCAGGTGAACGCGGTTCCGGGACCATTTGCTTGAACGGTGCGGCAGCCCGTTGCGGTATGCCCGGCGATGAAGTTATTATTATTACGTATTGCTCCATGAGCCCCGAAGAAGCAAAGACATTTACTCCCACTGTGGTTATTGTAAATGCAGAAAATAAAATTGTTGAAGTGAGGAAATAACCCCTATTCCGTTCTTATTAAAGAAACAATGAGGTTAAACGATATGAAAACATTTTTGAGTTTGTTAGTTGCTGTAGTTTTGCTGCAAGGGTTTACGTTTTCTCAGGTAAAACCGAGGGGACTTACCGAAAAAGATCCCCTTCAGGGAATTGTTGATAGAACTCCCGTGAATAGCAATTTCTTGTTTGGACTTATAGACCCTTCAAAAATTACTATGTCGCATAGTTACTCAATGAGTTATTCAACCTCAACTTACGGAAATCTTGCTTTAAGTGATTACGTGAACACTATCGGATACTCAATCAGCGATAGAATGCAACTGCAAGTTCAAACAGGCATTCGTTATTCGCCTTTCTCCTCATTTGGTAAAGATTTCGAGAACTCGATTTCGGGTATCTATCTCAAAGGTGCTTCGTTTCAGTACCAAATCTCAGATGATTCGAAGTTAGAGTTTCGTTACGAGCAACTTCCGGTAAATTACTTCAACGATCCCTTCCGCTACGGTGGAAGATACGGCTATTCACCGTATGATGTATCTTACTAACAGCATAGAGCGGATTGAAAAAAGCAAAATTTAATCGAGAACTGCCTAAGGGTAACGAGGAGAAACCAAAATCAGGGTTGGACGGCATGACTATTTTATACCGAACAGGTGTAGTTATGCTTTCAGGTTCGATTCTCTTTCTTCTTATACTGCTTATCTACCCGTTTTTTACTTACAAGCCCCACGTAGCAGAAGCAAAACCGGTTAAGCCAAACCACGTTATTCAAATAGAGATTCTCAACGGTTGCGGTATAGGTGGCATAGGGACAATGTTCACTGATTTTTTAAGAGACGGAAAATTTGACGTAATTACAACCGGCAATTACTACATGTTTGATGTGGATAAAACCCTTGTAATTGATAGAAAAGGCGATATCAACAGTGCCTACGCCGTGGCCGAATTTTTAGGGGTGAATAGAGAAAACGTTATTCAACAATTAAATCCCAATTATTTTCTCGATGTTTCGATAATAGTTGGTAAAGATTATATACAACTTAAACCTGCACAGAGAGGTAACATTGACACCAAAACAACTAACTGAGGCAATCGCCGAATCCATTTTTGAGAAAAAGGGTAAGGATGTTGCCATTATTACCATGAAAAAAGTAACATCCATGTCCGATTATTTTGTGGTTTGTAGCGCTGACTCCGAAGTACAAGTAAAAGCCATCGCTGATAATATTGAAGATAACCTAACATCCATTGGGGTAAAGGTATGGCACCGTGAAGGTTACAAGGCATTGCAATGGATTCTGCTTGATTATGTTGACGTTGTTGTTCACATTTTTAAGAGTGATGCACGCGAGTTTTATTCTATCGAAAAACTTTGGGGTGATGCTCCTATCAAGAAATTGAAAGACCCTACCGAGAAACCCAAAAGAACTCGTAAAACAACCAAAGCAACCGAGGAATAAGCAAACGCTCAATGAAACAGTATTTACAAGAATTATTTACAAAAGCTGCTGAACAGTTACCCTATCTTGCAGAGGTGGAATTTCAGATTGAAGTCCCTAAAATTGAAGCACACGGCGATCTCTCGGTAAATGCGGCAATGTTGCTTGCTAAAAAGCTTGGCAAAAAACCGCGCGATATCGCATCCGAAATAGTTGCAAGTTTATCGTACAATCACGAGTCCATCAGCAAAATTGAAATAGCGGGTCCCGGCTTTATTAATTTTTATTTTACCCCCGCATTCATTTCAACCATTATCCCACAAGTAATTACTGCAGGCGAGGGGTATGGCAGATCGGATAAATATGCCAATTTAAAAGGCATTGTTGAGTTTGTTTCTGCTAATCCTACAGGTCCCCTTACCGTTGGGCACGGCCGTAATGCTGTTGTTGGCGATACCATAGCAAACTTGCTTGAGCATGTTGGTTATACCATTGACCGCGAGTACTATTTCAACAACGCGGGCAATCAAATGCGCGTGCTTGGCGACTCAGTTAAACACCGCTACCTTGCTCTGCTTGGCGATAGCATTGTTTTCCCCGATGATTATTATCAAGGCGAATACATTAATGATATTGCAAAAGAATTACATGCTGAGTATGGCGATACGCTCCGCGATGAAAAGCCCGAAGGTAAATTTAAAGAACGTGCCGAACAGGTGATATTCAACGATATTAAAAATACGCTTGATAGAGTAGGCATAAGACACTCGGTGTTTTATAACGAGAACACGTTGTACTCTTCAGGTCGCATCAACGGTGTGTTAGAAAGCTTCAAAGAAAAAAACCTGCTCGAAGAACGCGAAGGCGCAGTGTGGTTAAAGCTTTCGGAACTTGGTGGAGAAAAAGATAAAGTAATTGTTAAAAGTACAGGTGAACCAACCTATCGGTTGCCCGATATAGCTTATCACATCACAAAGTTTGAACGCGGGTACGACATAATTGTTGACTTATTTGGCTCCGACCATATAGCAACCTACCCCGACGTGTTAGCCGGCTTGCAGGCACTCGGCTACGATAGCGAAAAAGTAAAAGTAGTTATCCATCAGTTTGTAACGGTTATCAAAGATAACAAACCGGTAAAAATGTCAACGCGTAAAGCCAACTACATCACCATAGATGAACTGTTGGATGAAGTGCATCCCGATGTTTTTAGATACTTCTTTAATATGCGTAGCGTAGGAAGTCACTTAAACTTTGATCTCGATTTAGCGGTAAAACAATCCGA
>CALKUG010000503.1 GCA_937996765.1 uncultured Ignavibacteria bacterium | reverse complement strand
CGGATTGTGGAAAGGTTTCTTCTTGCTTCCGCTCTGGCGGCATCTTCATAAAGATACACTGCACAATTCAATTCTTTTGCAATAATCTCAGCGTATCTTTCACTTAATGTGATACACTGCGCCATTGTTGCTTCAGTAACGGGAACAAAGGGAACAACATCAATTGCACCAAGACGAGGGTGCTCGCCTTTTTGTGTCGTCATATCAATAAAATTACCTGCAAAACGGGAGAGAGCCAATGCTCCGTTTAATACTGCATCGGGTTCTCCGGCTATGGTAACCACGGTGCGGTTGTAATCCGCATCAGGTTCTATTCCTAATAAATTACATCCTTCGATACCATGAAGAGAAGTTTTAAGTCCTGCTAAAAATTCAGGATTTTTACCTTCGCTAAAATTTGGAACACATTCAACAATGCTCATATTAATGCCTTTCATAAATAGTAGTGCCGCGTGAAATAGTTTGTGTAACAAAGTTTTTACCCGGCGAGTATAAAATTTCAATGGGTGATGTGATATCTAAAAAAACAAAATCTGCTTGCTTTCCAATTTCTATACTACCAATTTTATCGTCTAAGCCAAGTGCTTTTGCAGCGTTAATTGTGTATGCGGCAAGAATTTCCTCGATGCTTAACTTCATCATTTGTGCAGCGAGCGACATAATTAAAAAAGGATTAAGTACATGGGAGGAGCCCGGATTGAAGTCTGTTGATAAGGCTATGGTTATACCTGAATCAATAAGTTTACGAGCAGGTGCATAACCATAACGCAAGAAATATGAAACTCCGGGTAACAATACCGCAACCAAAGATGAGGTGGAAAGTAAATCTATTTCTTTATCCGAGATTACTTCTAAATGGTCAACAGAAAGAGCATCAAATTCGATAGCTAACTCAATACCACCCATTGAGTTAAACTGATTAGTATGTAGGCGTAGCGGCAAACCGGATGCCTTAATCTGACTTAAATACGGCCTAACTATATCAGGAGTAAAGCCGCTTCGCTCAATAAACGCATCAGCATAATCGGCTAACCCATCGTTGCACACTTTATTCAGAAGTGGTTCACAAACCTCGGATAGGTAATCTTGCGGACGTGTTTTGTATGCTAATGGAATGGAATGTGCTGAGAGGAGAGTAGAAAGTAGGGATAACTTTGAAGTCTCTTTCAAGCAATGAATTGTTTGAAGCATTCTTAACTCTTGCTCGAAAGACAGACCGTATCCCGATTTAACCTCCAAAGTTGTAACACCTTGCTCAACAAACGATTGCACATTGTTGGTAAGTACAGTTTCTAATTCTTCGTAGGTTGCTTGAAATAGGGCATTTGCTGTGGAAAGAATTCCTCCACCTGACGCTGCTATTTCTTCGTAACTTTTACCCTGAAGCTTCATTGCAAACTCATTTGCACGATTGCCAACAAAAAGCGAATGGGTATGACATTCAACCAATCCAGGTAAAACCAGTGTACGCTGTGCATCAATTATGGAATCATAATCATTGGTAGGGAATTGGGGAGTATTAATAAAACTCTTGATAATGCCGTCTTCGATAACGATACCATAAACGAAAGGTATTTCTTTGCAAAGATTGTCATTAGAGTTGGGGGAGTGTAGTGATGAAAAATTATAAATGAGGGTTTTCACTTATTCTGCCTTGGGTAGAGTGTTTTTTACAATCATCGAGTTTTCAAAACCCAGCTGACGGGTTCTAAAGAGTATATCTGCAGCATCGGTATAACTAACATAAGCTCCGTACCTTACTGAGTATAAATTTGATTCATCCACAGCAATAAAAAGTTTTTCGCCCCGCAACTTTGATTCTGCTCTTGAAACAAAATTTTGGGCAAGTTCTCTGCTTAATCCGTTGGTTAACTCAATACAGTATGTTTCTCCGATTACGTCCTTCTGGGGGTAATCATCCACGGAAAAAACAATAAACTCGTCAGTTATCTTTATTGGCTTTTTGGAAACTCTAAGAGCGGGTAATTCAGGTAAATCTATGGATGAAGTATAACGAGAAAAATCAAATTGCTCACTAGGATCTTGGGTTCCTGTTTGTGAAAAAACTTGGAACGAGAATAGGACGACAAAAAATAAAAGTATCTTCTTCATTAAAAGCCAAAACTGATGATTTTTCTTCTTAAAATATACACAAGTTGCGCTAATAACAAGAAAGGATACCCTGAAAAACAGAGTATCCTTTCATATAAGAATTTTAGACGAGATTTATTTTAGAAATAACATCTTTTGAGTTTGTGTAAAGTCACCTGCTCTAAGAGTATAAAAATACACGCCACTTTCTAATCCTGATGCCTCAAAGCTTACAGTATGCTCTCCCGCAGAGTAACTACTATTGAGAAGCATGATCACCTCTGCACCCAATGAGTTATAAACGGTAAGTGTTACATTCTCAGAGGAGGGAAGTGTAAAAGTAATACTTGTACTTGGATTAAAAGGATTCGGGTAGTTTTGGCCTAAAGTAAATTCAACGGGTGAATTTACATTTTCCTCAGCCGAGAGAGGTCTAAAGAAAAGGTCAACTGTTGTACCATTAAAATAAAGTTCATCCTCACCATAGTTATAGTGAAATGTAAATCCGGAATTAGAGGGAACCCATTGTGAATTAGCATTATCCCACGAGAATGCATCTCCAGTAATAGCATTGCCTAAACCATCATTTCCATATTGTACTTTGCTTGCATTCATCCATCCTACACCCATCCATATCTCAGATAATGATTGTGACATAACCCCCTTAGTAAGGTAAGTGTTAGAAATACGGTGGACACCGACCCAAGCATTATCCACCAAAAATTCGTTCCACCAAGAAGTGAGTTGGTTATGCGAATCATAGGTTGAAAAGTCTCTTTGTACGTGGATAAAAACTGAATCATCCCAGTAATATTTTTTTCTGGATATTTGGTTACCGTTTGCATCGAAAGTATGCTCGTCCCTAAACATGTATACCCAAGCATTATTTTCCCAGTACTGGTATGAAAATTTACTGTTGTTTCTGTTTGCATCGTACTCATAGAGATAGAGCCCTTCATTTTTCCAGCTCTCACCATCTGCATTCTCAAAAAGTTGACGGGTTAAATCACCATTGGTATCGTAGTTAGAAGTATTTCTCCAACTATTTTTCCACTGTCCCAGCTCCATGTTTTGTGATATTTGAGTAAGTATCTGGTGTTGCGCATTGTATGTGAACAAATACCGTTCCATTGGGGATTCAACTCCACCAACCACATTGTAGATGGTCTGTTTAATCAAATCATCTGAGGAATTATACTCATAGTATATAACTTCCTTGCTGTTATATTCACCTACTTGTTCGTAAATAAATTTTAGCACATTTCCATTTTGGTCATATTCATATGCTTGCCGGTTAGTCATAACCCATACGCCATTAATCTTTTTTTCAGTAACATCGGTAAGCATCCATCCCTCAGGGGTGCTCGTGAATGTTTCTTTGACTTCTGTACCATCTAAGTCTATAAGTGCGTACGTAGGAGCAAATCCACTAAGCGGTGTTTTAATTCTGCCAAAATCTTTGGAGAAATGAAGTGTACTCACTTGGTTAAGTTGAGCTAACGTACTTTCGCTAATGTTTTTTACAGGAACTATAATCTTTTTGCCTGAAGATTGAGATTGTAAGTGCTCTTGCGACCATAAAGAAGCAGTGAAAAAAGTTGTAATAAGAAAGAGGTAAAAAAGCTTTTTCATTTTGAGCTCAATTTTTTGTTGATTGTATTGTACTACAAGCAAGCGGTCTGGAATTTAGTCCCGAGAGGTTAATGGTAGATTTTATTGTGCAGTGGCATTGACAGAATGGTCGGGCTATATCCTTTAAACATTCTGAAGCAGAGTAGGTATCTGAAATATTTTTGCCCTTAATCAAAACTAAAACCTTTACCTGAATCTAATATTTAACCCTATTAAACATAGCCATTTGAACTACTAATGTCAAGAAATTGTTTTAATAGGTTGGCAACGTCATACAATTAAGATACAAAAAATGTTCGAAGTACTTGTAATTTTCACACTTCTACTCATAAATGCATTTTTAGCATTTTCAGAAATAGCGCTTCTTTCGGCAAACAAAAACAAGTTGCAACGCTTGGCAAATGAGGGTAGAAAGCGTGCTAAGACCGCTGTTTTAATAATGAGCGATTCTACACGGTTGATTTCTGCTATACAAATTGGAATTACACTTGTTGGAATTGCAGCCGGCGCATTTGGAGGAAGTGCCGTAGCCAAGGAATTAACTCCTTTTATTTCCTCATTTGAGATACTTAAAGAGTATAGTGAGGAAATTAGTTTCGCTATTGTAATAAGTGCTATCACATTATTAAGTCTTGTTATTGGTGAGCTTGTTCCCAAAAGAATTGCAATAACTAATCCTGATAGATTTGCATTGTTTTGCGCTTACCCTATTTACATTTTAATGAAAGCCACGGCTCCTTTTGTTTCGTTATTGAGTTTTATGGTTTCGATAATTTTAAAAATCATGTTGGTTGATACAGGTAAAAGCAAAGAAATTGAAGATGCAGATATTACGATTTTGATGAACGAAGGACAAAGCTCAGGGGCGTTTAGAAAAGAAGAAGTAATTTTAGTTGAACGAATTCTTAAATCAGGCGATAGAAGTGTAAAAGCTGTAATGGTACCAAGGGTGGAAATGGTGAGCATCGCAATGGATGACTCTAACGCAGAGATTCAAGAAATAATTATTCAAACTCCGCATTCGAAATATCCTATCTATGGAACAAATATAGATGACATTATTGGTTTTGTTTCAGCTAAGGACTTACTTAAAGAGATTCTTCAAAATAAAACCGCACTAAAAGATTCGTTAAAAAAATTGCTTCGGGAGCCACTTTTTGTGAACGAATCAACTGAAGTGTATAGAGTTCTGGAAATGCTGAAGAATGATGACAAGCACCTCGCCATAGTTGTAAACGAACATGGTGAAACTCAAGGACTTGTTACCCCAACAATGTTATCGCAGTTGGCTATGGGTGATTATAGAGATTCTGAAGAATCAAAGGCATTCAGGCGTGAGGATGGAACGTGGCTTGTAGATGGCGGCTATGACGTTATAGATTTAGCAGAATTGATTGGTTTGCCGAAAGAAGAATTCTCCTACAACGAAAGTGACTATACTACAGTTGCAGGATTCTTGCTAAATCATACTCAGGGTATTCCTTCAACAGGGGATAAAATCGCTATTGGTAATATGCTATTCGAAGTTGTTGATATGGATGGGGCACGCATTGACAAGATTCTGCTAAGTTATCCTATCATTCCAAAAAATGATTTATGAAAAAACCATAAGATTATGTAAATTACGCCATTAAAAACAAATAAATTTTTATGGCGCCAAGTAAAAAATTAAAAATTCTTTTTGTAACTTCAGAGTTATTTCCTTTTGTAAAAACCGGTGGACTTGCAGATGTTTCGGCAGCATTACCTCAGGTTTTAAATGAGCACCACGAAGTGCGTATCATAGTTCCAAAATATGGTGCTATAGATACAAGGAAATATAAAATACATGATGTTGTTCGGTTAAAGGATCTTTCAATTTCACTTGGTGAGAAACAAATAACTTTTTCGATTCGCTCTTCTTTTTTGCCCGTCCCCAAATCAAAACCCCAAATATATTTTGTAGATAGTCAAGAGTATTTTGGTAGTAAAAAAAGTTTGTACTCAAATCCCCTTACAGGCCAAGACCACCCTGATAATGATGAGAGTTTTATCCTTTTTAATCGTGCGGTTTTTGAACTTATCGTAAAATTAGGATGGGTACCTGATATAATCCATTGTAACGATTGGCAAGCATCGCTTGTACCAATTTACAAGCAAACTTTGTACAAAGAAGTTTCGGCACTCGCGAAAGTAAGAGTATTGCTTACAGTTCACAATTTTGCAACTCAGGGTGTATTTGATACTTCTTCGTTTGTTAAAACAGGACTTCCTGCTAATCTTAACACAGAGAAGGGTTTGGTGCACGAGGGTAAGCTTAACTTCTTAAAAGCCGGTATAGTTTACGCTGACGCTGTAAACACTGTAAGTGAAGGACACGCAAAAGAGACCTTGCACGATAAAGAATTTAGTTATGGAATGAGTAAATTCCTTAACAGGCGAAAAGAGTCGTACTTCGGAATGGTTAACGGGATAGACAGTAATGTTTGGAACCCTGAAAAAGATTCCTTTATAAAACATAAATACACAGTTAAAACCCTCGAAAAGAAATACGAGAATAAAAGAGATTTATTGGAGCGATTTAATTTAAGCTACGATGAATCAACCCCTCTTGTTGGTATTATTTCTCGATTGACTGATTCGAAAGGCATTGATATCATTGCCGAAGCGTTGCCCAGACTATTGGAAAGAAATGTTCAAATAGTGTTGTTGGGAACCGGTGATAGAAAATACCACGTAGTTTTTGACAAAATTCAAAAAGAATTTCCGAAGAAATTTAAAGCGTTTTTGGGTTTCAACGATGAATTGGCACATCTCATTGAGGCAGGGTCAGACATCTATTTAATGCCAAGCAAAACAGAGCCATGCGGACTCAATCAAATGTACAGTTTAATTTACGGAACTGTTCCATTAGTGCGTGAAACAGGTGGTTTGGCAGATACCATTTCGAGATTTAATTCTAAAACAGGGGAAGGTAGTGGTTTTATGTTTAAGGAATACTCTGCCGAAGCTTTTATTAAAGAGTTCGACCGGGCTTTGAAGTATTATTCTCAAAAAGATGTTTGGAAATCAATACAAAAACGCGGAATGGGTATGGATTTTTCTTGGAATGCCACCACAAAACGCTACATTGATTTATACAAAACAATATTGAGTGCACAAGGTTAGAAAAGTAAGATGAATAGGGCGGTATTTTTCGATAGAGACGGCACCATTAATTATGACCCCGGTTATCTCAAAGACCCTGAAAGTGTTAGGTTGTTTGAGGGGGTTGGTTCTGCATTGCGGAAGTTAAAAAAAGAAACCGGTGCTTTACTTTTTGTAGCATCAAATCAATCGGGTATCGACAGGGGATTGATGACCGTTGATGATGTTGAAAGTGTAAATAAGAAAATATCAGAAATTATTGCACTTGACGGGGCTCAAATTGATTACTATTATTACTGTCCTCATTTGCCCAATTATGTACCGCAAAGCGGTTATAATTTGAGGAAGCCGGAACCCGGAATGCTTTTTTTAGCCAGAGATGAATATAAAATCGAACTTCAATCGTCTTATATGGTAGGTGATTCTGAAGTCGATATGATTGCCGGAATAAACGCAGGGGTTAAAACTTGCCTGGTATTAACCGGCAATGGTGAAACAAGTAGAAAAAAATTGTCTGAACAAGGTATCGTACCCGATTTTATAGCAAATTCGGTTGTTGAGGCCTGTGATTTTATAATTAATGATGTATCGAGGTTTTAATTTTGAAACGCTCATCAGCTTTCTCTCTTTTAGTTCTTTTAACGGTATCTGTTTTATTAATTGGTTGCGGAGATGATATAACATCGGTTGGTGTTGGCTTTGTTGAAGACCCTATCGGCTCGAAAATTTATGATACCCGCACGGATACTATAACTATACTAAGTTACAGCTATCCGGTTTCTCGCCCCTTGGGAGCAGCCACAAATGTACTTATCGGAAAAATACCTGAAGCAGAGGCATCTGCTTTATTGAATTTTCTGACACCATTGCCTGATACTGTTAAAAACGAATTGTTACGAAACAAAATAACAGTAGTATCAGCGCGTTTGTTACTTACCAACAGAGCTCTTGAATACGGCGATACTGCTCTTCCTTTTAATGCAACCAATGTAGAAGCATTTAAAGTGCTCGAAGATTATGAACCTTCGTCAGCAACATTAGATTCATTGCCTCGGTATGAAACGGGTGTTAATCGTCTGCGTAACCCAAGGACTTCGGATACCTTAGTTACCTTCGACGTGGATGAATCTTTAATTACTGAATGGATAAAAGCCGAAGTGGACACAACATTACCGGATAACTTCGGGATTTATTTGAAGCCCAACGGCAACACGAACAAAATACAATCATTCCAAGGTTACGCAACTACTAACGAGGAAAACCCTCCAAAAATTGAAATACGTTTCAGTAATGGTTCAACATTGGATACCACTATAACCTTCAGAACCTTAAACGATGTGCATTTTATTAAATCCACTTTCGCTTCGCCCGGTGATGACAGGTTTTTAATTGGCTCAGGCGCTCCAACGCACGCTGCCTTATACATCGATTTATCCAAGTTGCCAAAAGATGCTATCATCAATAAAGCTCAACTCTATTTACAACTGGATACAATAAATTCAAAGTATTCCCCTAATTCCAATATTGGTGCTAACATCTATGCTATAACAGCAGGGAGTGTGAGCGGAGGAGACAAAACCTTTGAGCGAGACTCAATTTATACTTCACGCCTCTCTCTTAGTTCAGGTGCTTTTTCGGGAACGGCTACTCGGATTATTAGTACTGCATTTGCAGAAAATAATAACAAAGGACTTTTGATTGAACCTATCAGCGCCATTGAGGGGTATGATAGATTTTTACTCTATGGTGCCAAAGCATCACGAGATAAATTACCTCGATTAGTGATAACTTATACCACCAAGGAGGTTAAATAATGAAAAAGCTCACTTTATTACTTGTGGTATTAGGATTATCCTTAATACAAGCTCAATCACAGAGCATATTCTCGAAGTATGGTTATGGGTTACCCGAACATACAGGTTCAGCACGCCTTTTAGGAATGGGTGAAGCAGGCTTTGCCCTCAGTGATATCAATTATCTAAATGTGGCCAATCCCGCAACTTGGAGCAACTTAGTTCAAACAAGAATTGAATCTGGGATTTTTGTAACGGGAAATAGGAGAGCCGATGCAAACACTTCTTCTATAAAAGGAAGTGCACAGTTTAGTGGATTCTCAATCGGATTTCCCGTCTATGATCCATACGGTATATCATTTGTATTTGGTATTCACCCCGAAAAGGGAATGGACTACAAACTTCAACAAAAAGTTGTTGACGCTAACTTTACAGATGGTGGATATACAGCCCAGTACAGCGGAGCAGGTGGTTTGAATAAACTATTTTTTGGTACCTCTTATCGTTTGCCCATTGGATTAAGTTTGGGTTTGTCATTTGAGTACATTTTTGGATCTATTACAACAAATAAGGAAAT
>CALKUG010000502.1 GCA_937996765.1 uncultured Ignavibacteria bacterium | reverse complement strand
GATTTCATAGCTGTATCTATAAGATCAGGGTTATAAACAAAAACCCTTTTACTTGTTACCGCTTTGGTATTTTTAACAGTATCTGTAATACTTAACAGCAATGTATATGCACCGGTGAGCATTTTATTGATATTGACAGCACCTGCCTCAACTATAGATGCGTTTTTACGAGGTAGCATTTTTTTCTTTTTAAATACTATCTGGTTCGAGGAATTCATAAGATACTGCTCGAGTAACAAATTCTCGGAGCCGACATTCTTATCAAGATTGTATAACTCTGTGTAGAAGAATATTACCGGTAAATTGTTGCCGTATAGAGCTGTAGGATTGGGTGTAACATCAAAAGTATTTTTGTAAAAAACCGAAGTGGTATCAGTGGATTGACGCAGCGCCGAAGCCAGCTGGATGTCACTCATTCCAAAAGAATCCTCAGCAAGTCCCGGTAACGAAAAAGTAAATTTCAAACTATCTTGTCTTACATTATTGGTGTCTGCCAAATCTTTACCAACTACCACTGCTTGATAGTCACCATTTGGTATAAAATAACCCAAAACACCTATAAGTGATTGATTGTAGAGCGAATCCTCCATCAAAGATTCAAACCGATACTCACGATTAACAACAATTTCGTTGGTTTGTATGCTTTTGATATTTATTTCAACAGCACCACGTATGGTTTTTGCCTGTGTTGATTTAAGAAATTGAAAAGCATCTTTATAAAACGAGTAATAAAACTCAACATACATGCTACTTGAGTTGTTAGCAAAACGGGAATAATCAAGATCAAATAAAACCTTTTTATCCTGTGCTTTACCTGAGTAAGCAAAAACGAAAACCACAAACAGAATTGTAATAAATTGTTTCAATTTATGCCCTAAGCCTATTTAATTAAAAAAACCATTAGCGAGTGCAAAATAACAACTGACAACAAATAATTTATCGGTAAAAATATAGCACCTTTAAAATAAAAACGGGCACCCCTTTTCAAGGGCGCCCGATAAAAAGAGAAAATTTTCTTACTCGAAGAACAGTTTAACTGTGAAAATATGATTCTGACCTAAAGCTTCTTCAGAAACTGCACGATAAGCGTAATCAAACGCAATACCAACACCGCCATCAAAAGAATAATTCACACCTGCACCTGCGGTGTAGGTATAAAGAGCATTATCATTATTTTCAGAAAGTAATTGATAACCGCCGCGAACAAAAAATGTACTCATGAATCCATATTCTAATCCAAACTTGTAAGCATCCTCAAATGTATTGTTGTTGATAAAAGTACCGCCAACATTGAGGGTGTTATTTGGGTCAAGTTTATAATTATAGCCAAGACTCAATTCAAAGTAACTCGGAATCTGGAATGGCTCGGTTACTGCTTCGTAAGAACCTAATGTACTTCCGGATTGTGAGCCGGGTACGTCGGTTTTAACTTGCAAATCAGAACCTGCATATTGCATATTCGAACCAATATTCATTGCTGCAGCACCGATGGTGATACCTTCGGCAAAACGATATTGAACACCAAAATCAAGAGCAACTCCTGATGCTGTTGCATTCATCATTGTTTCATTAATCAATTTAACATTAACACCCATAGAAACTCTATCAGTGATAACTTTAGAATAGGATAATCCGATTACAGACTGTCCGGGAGACCAAGTAGTTCCCGAGAGTCCATCAGGATCGTCAACCGTTGTTTGAGTAATATCGCCCCAATCAACCGATTTATAGCTAAGACCAATGGTCCCTATACCGGAGACTTGAGATGACACCGCAAAATACGCTACGTTTATGTCTGCTATATATTGCATTTGGGAGAACATTGCTTCTGTTCTACCTGTAACATCGAGACCTGCAGGATTGTAGAAAATAGCTTCGGCACCGCTAACACTTGATATAAATGCTTGGCCTGTGGCTATTCCTCTTGCTCCAACAGGTATTAAAAGATAGTCGGCACCGGAGGTTCCCTTTCTTGAAGGATCACCTGCGAAACCGGGCATAGCCAAAGCTATCAGTAACACTGTTGTAATAAATATCTTCATTTTCATTGTTTCCTCACAAACTTTTAGTATTGGCGGCAGTTTTATTGTGCTGCCGCCTGTTAACTAATTAGAACTGTTTAATTTGTTTCTGAGGCATAATCACGCCGAACTTCAGAACCTTTTCACCGAAACCAGGAGACGATACTATTGCAATGTACATACCAGATGCAACACGCAAACCGTTATCATTCTCTAAATCCCAACGAAGGAAAGGAGAAGTAGTTGCCGATTTATCCGCAGTTGTTAACTCTCTTACTAATACACCGGAAGTTGAAAATATCTTTATAGTAACATCCGTTGGTAAGTTAGAGAATGTTACAAAAGGTTCATCCGGAGCGCCACCACTGTAGCTTGTAGCAGGGTTATACGCAAACAAAGGATTTGGGAATACATTAACTTTATCAAATAAGCTCTTCTTTTGGTCGGTTGTTAAATCGCCTTTTAAGAGAGTTTTGAATGAGTATGCATCACTTGAAGTGTATGGATAATTAGCTATACCAATCTTCAGAGTATCGCCATTGCTGTAGAACTGCGTTGCATCTTTGCG
>CALKUG010000501.1 GCA_937996765.1 uncultured Ignavibacteria bacterium | reverse complement strand
GCTTGATTTGTTCCAATCGAGTTGAAGCTCGGGGTATTGCGTTGCAGCAGAAGGAGAGGAAACAAACGTAAAAGGCGGAACGCCATAATTGGGATCCGATAAACTCTGTAAATAATTTTGTGTATTCATTTCGGCGATGGATGCCGTTAGATTGGTTATTACCACCTCGGGGGTGGTGGGGGCTTCAAAATTATCGCCGGAACTATCGGGTGGTTCGGGCTCGCGTGTAGTAAATAATTCACACCCTGCCAAAAGCAAGCTCACAACAATCAGAAACAGAGTTACGAGCCGTTGCACTGTGGTTAAATCCTTTTTGAAATAATAAGTATTCTTTCTGAAAAAGATTCACTAAACCGTTCTCCCCCATAGCCACCAAACACTTTTTGAACTTGGAACCCTACTGATTCTAATCCTGCTGTTAACTCAGCTGCGCTAAACATCTGAACCGATTCTGAAAACTGCCATGTTTTTGTACCACTCGAAACTACAATCTTTTTTACCACCCTATCATTTACAATCGAACGTTTTTGTACTATTTCATAGCCATCAACAATGTGCTCGGAATTAGGAATCAAATTCTGTTTAAGAAACTCGGGATTAAAAAAGTCTAATACAAAGTACCCACCGGGTTTTGTATGGTTGTATGCAATTCCTAATAGCACAAAATTTGCAGAGCGCGATTCAAAGTAACCAAAACTCGTAAATAAACTCAGCGTTACATCAAATGTGCGATTGAGTTTAAGAGTTCGTAAGTCACTCTGTATAAATTCAATATTTGCGTTATTACTTACTGCCCGCTCTTTTGCTTTTGCCAAAAGGTTCTCGCTTAAATCAATACCCGTAACGGTAAAACCCTTTTTTGCAAAAAGTAAACTGTGCCTCCCTGCTCCGCAGGCAAGATCTAATGCCGTGGGATTTTTGTGTACTTCAACTTCACCACAAATTAAATCGGTTAGTGCGCGCGCATCGTTATCGTTACGGTGCTTATACAGAGAAAGATAAATATCCGAGTTAAACCAATCAACAAACCAGTCGGTCATTACAACAGAATCCTTCCGGTAACGGCCCGCCCAATTGTTGCTTCATCAGCAAACTCAATATCACCACCAATAGGCAAACCAC
>CALKUG010000500.1 GCA_937996765.1 uncultured Ignavibacteria bacterium | reverse complement strand
CCAAGTAGTTACTGAGCAACCAAAACACATTGATGCAGTGGCAGAGGAATCGGGACTTTCGATGTCCGAGGTTCTTGTGCATTTGCTCTCATTAGAATTTAAAGGATTGGTAAGACAGTTACCGGGCAAAATGTTTTCGCGAATGTAGCACATACCCGGTGTTGTTTAAACAAAAAAAAGGCGTCCCAAATTCGGAGACGCCTTTTTTTTAGTAGTTGTGTAAACTATTTGAGAAGCACTAATTTAAGCGACTTAGTTGTCGTTTCTCCTGTTAGTGTTCCTCGTATGGTGATGCGCGCAAAATAGATTCCGCTTGCAAGATGACCTGCGGCGTTACTATCCCAAGCGAAGCGCTGTTGCGATGTAACATATACATCCGATGCCGCTTTTGCAACCTCTTCACCAACCGCATTATAAATGGTAAGATTTACAACCGATGGTTCCTTAACAGTTACGTTAAAGTTGGTTATTGCGTTAAACGGATTGGGGAATGCGCTAAAGGAGAGTGAATCTATAATCACTTCCACTTCTTCGTTATCTAAAACGCTTTCATCAAATGGTTTTGGATTCATGTATTTGATGGTATCGTTAGGTTCCAAAGCAAGCAATGCCGAGAAATCGCTAACAACTCTGTGTGTAATCGCAAGATTCATAATCTTTGCTGTATCGCGAGGCACTTCATTAAATGCACGATTGATATAATGACTACCTAAAATAGCGTGCAAAGGTTTAACTTCTGAAACAGTCTCTTTTTCAACAGAGAAGTCGAACGTTTTAGAAAACGTAGAATCTATTCCGTTGAATTTCATATCTACATTAAAATTAACCGTAGTTGTAGAAGTACTCTTGCCAACATAGGTTATAGGCGCTCCGGGTATGGTATTATCTATTTTAACCAATTCAGTAATTTTCCACGATTCGTTGTCGCCTTTAGCAGTAACGTTTACTTCTTTTACTGTGTAGGTGGGGGCTCCCTTTAATGCAAGTGAAATGGTTTGCCAAGAAGTATTTGCAACTTCAAAATGCTGTCCGCTTGTTTTGGAAGAGATAAGACTTTGCAAATAACCCGAACCAAGATACACGGTGCTGTTTTCCGTTACTCTCGGCATTTGCACCAAACTATCGGTAACCAAATTTATGGTATGGAAGAGAGTAGTTGGATTCAACGATGAAAAGTTATTATCTGCAAAACTGCGTGTAGAATCAGGATGATCAATAAAATCAGAATTGCTTAATATTATCGCATTGTCACAACTGTTAGTTTTAGCGTACTCGTTAACTCCTTTTACAAAGTCAGCGTATGTTTTGTACGATGAATTGTAACGGTTTAATCCTAACAATGCGGGGGCTACCACTCGGCGGGTTGATTCAACATCGTTAAACAGCCAAACACCTGTAACCACCAGTAAACCATTTCCAATTTTTTTGGAAATAATGGTAGGTTCACCTTTGTTATTTGCCACTTCCACTTTTACATCGGGGTCGTTGTAGGAGAGAAAATTATTTCCTGAATGATCGAAATACTCTTGAAACAGCATTCCAATGTTGCCTTTAATATCGCGATACAGCGTACTGTTGGCAATGTTTCTTGTTTCAGTTTTAAGAGTTGGAATAAAATATTTAGCAATTTTTTCAGTGGAATTTGCATCGAGATTAAAATAGGAGATAAAAGTACCACCGTTATCAAAGAATATTTTGAGACTATCAATAATCTTGGCGGCCTCTATATCGGTTGGCACGGTAGTAAACACGTGATTATACGATGCAATAATTTTTGAATGAGGGGTGTGCATGGTATAAAACAGGTCG
>CALKUG010000499.1 GCA_937996765.1 uncultured Ignavibacteria bacterium | reverse complement strand
AAAAGGGAATCTCAACCCCTTTGAGAATGAAAATATAGTTATTTGCTCGTATCAATTTGCAAGAGCAAAAGAACCCTACATAAAAAAAATTGAATGGGATCTTGTAATTATTGACGAAGCACACCGTTTACGCAACGTGTATAAACCGGGGAATAAAATTGCAAGCGCAATTAAATCCGCACTTTCCGAGCGGAAGAAAGTCCTACTTACGGCAACCCCCCTTCAAAACTCGTTGTTGGAACTTTACGGATTGGTGAGCATCATTGATGAATACACTTTTGGCAGTGTTAAGAGTTTTAAGCAAAACTACACCCGTGAATCGAGTGATGATTTTGCGGAGTTAAAAAATCGCCTTGCCCCACTTTGCCAAAGGACACTTCGTCGGCAAGTGCTGGAATACATCAATTATACCAACCGCAGGGCAATTCTCGAAGAGTTCTCACCCTACAGAGAAGAGCAAGAACTGTACGACTTAGTTTCGGAGTACCTGCGTTCCGATAATCTTTACGCATTACCCGCAGGGCAACGCACACTTATGACCCTCGTGCTGCGCAAACTGCTTGCCTCATCCACATTTGCCATTAGTCACACGCTCGAGGGATTAGTTGATAAGCTGAATGCATTAGAGAACCTGAGAGGGCAAACAAAGGTAGAAGAAATTGCAGAGGATTTAGACGATTTAGAAGATTACGTAGATGAATGGGAAGAAAGTGCTGCAGAACGTGAAACACTTGATGATGATGAAGACAGCATCTCAGAAACCCAAACCCCCTATTACACAGATGTGCAACGTGAAGAAATCGGAAAAGAGCGTGAGCGGTTAGCTCAATTTGTAACGTTGGCTAAAAGCATCACAAAAAACTCAAAAGGTGAAAAGCTCATAACAGCACTTACCAAGGGTTTTGAGCAATTGCATGAACTGGGTTCACCACAAAAAGCGATAATTTTTACCGAATCAAAACGCACACAACAGTACTTAGTCCAAATACTTAAAGAACACCGTCCCGATGATGTATTAGTGTTGTTTAATGGAAATAACAACGATGCTCAATCCATGGCAATCTATAACGCATGGGTTAACAAGCATATGGGAACCGATATGGTTACGGGCTCAAAAACCGCGGATATGCGACAAGCCATTGTGGAGTATTTCCGTGATACGGCAACCATTATGATTGCTACCGAAGCTGCTGCCGAAGGTATTAATTTGCAATTTTGTTCCTTTGTGGTTAATTACGATATGCCTTGGAACCCCCAACGCATTGAGCAACGCATTGGGAGATGCCACAGATACGGACAAAAACACGACGTTGTTGTTCTCAATTTTTTGAATATCGAGAACGAAGCCGACCGAAGAGTGTATCAATTATTGGATGAGAAATTTCGACTCTTCAGCGGAGTTTTTGGCGCAAGCGATGAAGTATTAGGAACCATTGGCAGTGGAATAGATTTTGAAAAACGCATAGCAAACATTTACAAATCGTGCCGAACCCCCGAAGAAATAAAACGTGCGTTTGATGAGCTTCAGAAGGATTTAAATCCTGAGATTGAAACAAAACTTGATGTAACAAGAAAAAAATTGCTCGAAAATTTTGATGAAGATGTAACAACAAAACTTCGCATAAATCTTGAAACGGGAAAAGAGTACCTTAATCGCTACGAGCAATGGCTTTGGGCAATAACACAATATTATTTGCGTGATAATGCACACTTCGATCACTCGGAAAACTCCTTCACGCTGCTACATAATCCGTTTCCCGAAGAAATAATACATGCAGGACCCTATTTACTTTTACGTG
>CALKUG010000498.1 GCA_937996765.1 uncultured Ignavibacteria bacterium | reverse complement strand
AGTTTATCATACGATCGGAACAAGTGAGCGCAGGAAATCCCGATGATTTTATCAGCATGGAGGAAGTTGTAAAAAGGCGTTACTCAAAGTTTAAGCAAGAAAACAAATCACTACCCGATTTAATAATGGTTGATGGTGGAAAAGGACAACTTTCTTCGGCAGTTGATGTTTTACGCGAATTAGAATTCAAAGAGTTTACAATCATCGGATTAGCGAAACGTTTAGAAGAAGTATATTTTCCCGGGAAATCCGACCCTGAAATCATTCCAAAAGTATCATCAGGACTCAAACTACTGCAACAAGTGCGAGATGAGGCACACCGATTTGCGGTAACTTTTCATAAATTGCGTAGGAGTAAACGAACAATTTCTACAGAGCTCACACAGATACAAGGTGTTGGTAAAAACCTCGCTGAAAAATTACTCAAAGATATTGGAAGTGTAGAAGCCATAAAACAAGCAAGTTTGGAAGCATTAACAGCGTGTGTAGGGCAAAAAAAAGGTTTAGTGGTCTATGAGTTTTTTAGAAAGCAGGATATGGATTCAAGTTCTTAAAGGACTTATTCTATTATCGATATTGCTTTTATACGGAATGTTTAGTTGGGAGTTTTATTCGGATGCTCAATTACCTAAAAGCCTAGTAAAACGGAATTATGAACAAGTTCTTTTGAACTCGTCTTTCATAAAAGATACACTCTATACTTTTCAAAACTCGTTTGTAGAGGTTGATTTAGCAACTCAAACCGCTAAATTAGTTAAAAGAGACGGGGCACAAATGCAATTCAAAATTTCCTCTGGTAACCCCAACGTAAGCGAAGGCATTTCCACCCCAGCCGGGCTTTATGTAGTACAATGGAAATCGAAAGAATGGCATTCACGTCAGTTTGATAATACACTTATGCTCTGGTGGATTAACTTTAACCAAGGAATAGGTTTTCACGGACTGGCAGGTTCAGGATATTACGGATATCTCGGAGTGCGTCCAAGTTCACATGGATGTGTGAGAATTTCACGTGAAGATGGAGAAGCAATATTCCCATTATTAACAAGTGGTTCACCCGTTCTGGTATATGAAAAAAACAGTCCGTTTACCATTGGATTTTTGGATTCTACTGATCAATATCTCTATCTAAAAAAGGATGACTTAAGAAAAGAGATTAATGAAAGAATGGTTCATATAGCAACCGGTTCTTATCTTTTGAAAAGATGGGATAAAGTACTCATCGATAAACAAAATGTGCTCACAGATGGGCACCCAATCGGTGTTTGGAAACAGAACATACCCGATCAGGTTCACGGACATATTACAAAAATTTCTATGCAGGGTGTGGTAGATAGATTAGCACACCTTACATTGCAACATTCAATTTCAGAAAAAATGACCGATTCTTCGGTTGCTGCAAATTTTTAATTGACTAAGCTTATATAAATGATAAAAATTACTTTATCTCTTTTAACACTAATTTTTGTTTTTGGAGGCTGCTCTCTTTTTACTGAGGAGCATATCCCCAGCCGAGCCGAATTAAATACTATGGTTGTTTCAGCGGTAAACGGCGACTCGACCAACAATAAATTATTAGGTGATTTGTTTTCAACTAAACCCGGGGAATCAATACCAACAAACGCCATAAGAGTGGATTCTATTTCGTTGTACGGTGCTCCCTTTTACGTTGTACTTATTGAAGCTGTGAACCCTTTTTTTAACAGACTTGCACTTTACGATAGTAGTTTCTCCCCTGTTTTCATAGACAAATCCTTGAACGGTAACATATCTCTCAATTTCACCGCCATAAAAGAAGTACCTTGCTTAATGATTGATGAGCGATTTGTTGCTAAGAGTCTGATTAGATTAAGTCGCA
>CALKUG010000497.1 GCA_937996765.1 uncultured Ignavibacteria bacterium | reverse complement strand
TCTTGCGCTACTGTTACTTGAGTGAACAAGAGGAGCATCGCAGCTAAAAGAATTACTTTGTAAGAAGATTTGAACATTAACCAATCCTTTTAGGGTAATTAAAAGTGCATTTATTGCACTCTTACTGTCGATAATAAGTTTGAATAGTTTAGAAAAAACTTCTAACTGAACTGATAAACGTTTATAACTGTTAATAAATTACGTATTTTTTATTCAATTGGTTGGGTGATTTGACTCACAAAAAAGCTTTTTTCCTTTTATTTTCTTTTGTTTTCGTAGTTTTTGGTGCTAAGGGCGCCACAAACTCGGAAGCTTTACTCTTTACTGTAACCGGTAAAGTACTGGCTGCGGGCTCCTCCGAGCCCTTGGCATACGTAACAATACGTATGGAAGGCACCACGCTGGGCACAATGTCGGATGAATTGGGTAATTTCACGCTTTCCGTTCCCGAGGGTGAGCACACACTCATATTTTCGATAGTGGGTTTCAGAACGGAAAAGCGAGTTGTTACCAATACAACTTCCCCCGAAGAGTTACTTGTGGTTATGTTTCCTGCCTCGTTAGAAGCACCCGAGGTAGTAATTACCACCGAAAACCCCGGTGTTGCCATTATGCGTAATGCCATACAACGAAAAGTTGACCAAACAGCAGCCATTCAAACTTATTCTTATTCGCTCTACACAAAATTTATTGCAGCCACAGATACCTTAAGCGCTGGGAGAAACTCGGGAAGAGGCGATACCACCATTGTTTCTATTTTTGAATCCTACTCCGAGGGCTATTATAAAGCCCCCGATAAATACTTTAACGAAATTGTTCAGCGCCGTCAAAGTGTGAACGTCCCCCCCGAGGCAAACTTTGTGGCATTTGGCACGAACCTTAATATGTACGATGATGTGGTTACCATACTTGGCGAAGATATTATTACACCGTTCCACCCTAATGCCATAGATTACTACGATTTCAAACTCGTGCAATGGATTATACCTGATTCACTTACTCGCATTGCCAAAGTCAGTTTTACGCCTAAATCATCACAAAGAAAATTGTTCGAAGGACACTTAGATATTATTGGCGCAACGGGTGAACCTTTAGATATAGTTGCTGTTCCAAACCGTGCGGTACAGCTTCCTTTTGATGCATCACTTTCCTATAGACAGCAATTTCTTGAGGAAAATGGTTTTATAGCCCCTGCAGGATTAACCATATTTGGCTCTCTGGATGCGGAGCTGTTTTGGATTATTAAAGCTCGTTTGGATGTAACAATTTCAACCGTGGCTTATAATTATGCTTTTAACATACCTTTGGATGATAATCTATTTGAACGTCGCCGCGTTGAGATTGCCGAAAAAGCCACAGAATTTGATTCAACATTTTGGAATGAAAACGCTATACTCAAACTTGCAAGTCACGAGCAATACGCATACGATGCCATAAAAGCCGCAAGAGATAACCCCGATTCACTGCTCGGCTCCAATATCTTTTCACAAGTTTTTGGAGGATTGAGCCGTTTCCTCGGGCAATTTAATCGTGCCCCGTTCACTGGGTTTGATGATATTGTGTCGTACAATAGTATCTCAGGATTTACTTTTGGCTCAGGGTACATGGTTGATTATTCTAAAAATACATCAAGCGTGTTTAAGGCATCTTATGGTTTTGCGAATACCCGTCTTTACGGTGAGGGTTCCTTATCCCATCGTTTTGGCGATGTTGGAAGATATACATTTGAGGCGAATGTGTTTTCAAAACTCGCACGCCGCGATAACCCAAATGTGGTGAGCAAACGTACTATTTCATTACTGTCTTTATTCTTCAAAAACGATTACGGCGACTACTATCACACCGATGGCGGTGAACTCTCGTTTAACATCGGATTTGGGCAATTGGATTTTATACGCAGAGATTTGTTTGCTCGGCCAAGTAATATAAAGTTTTTTGTACGAAACGAATATCAAACATCCGCAACCGTTAGCACCAACTTTGCCTTTTTTGGCAAGAATCAAACCTTTAGAGCCAATATACCCGCTAAAGAGGGAGTGTTAAGGTCGGCGGGCTTATACTTAGGATATAATTACACCGCACTCCGCAAGTATGGAAATTTTGGAATCTATGCCGAGGGCGAATTTACTTCACAAGATGTTTTGGGCAGCGATTTTTCGTTCGAACAGTATCGCGCAGGGTTTCATGTTAAAACTGCTACGCTTCCTCTTTGGACTCTCTCGCTGCAAGTGGACGCAGGGTATAGCAATGGGCTTATTCCACCACAAAAATATTTTTCGCTCGAGTCATCGGCTTCTTCAATTGCAGGCTCAGGGCGATTCCGTACCATGAAAGTGAAAGAGTTTTACGGCGATCAGTTTGTAACCGTTTATGCCGAACATAATTTTGGCGAACTTATCCCTGGGGTACTGCGCATTCCCAACATTGCTTCGTTTGGAATAGAAGTAATAGCAATTGGTAACGTTGGTTGGAGCAAATTCAATCCCGAAACGCTCGCCTATGGTGGAATAACACTACCCACAACCGAAACCACTTCCGATAACTACTTCTACGAAGCGGGTATTGGGTTTAATCGTATTGCACTCTTTTTCCGAGCCGATATCACCGCAAGACTCAGTCAAACCTCATCCCCTCAGTTTTTATTTACCATATCCGGCGCCACGTTTTAGTGTTTAGGGATTAGGCAAAACTCCTAATCTAATACCCGTTGGGAACTTCTCTCCCATCCAAACCCTATGTGTTTGTTTAGTAAACATTTCGGGTGTTGCCTCAGAGATTTTTGTAAACACCTGCGGATTCCTATCCACCAAAGGGAATTGTGAACTCTGAATCTGAACCATTATTCTGTGTCCCTTTTTAAAGGTGTGCAAAATATCGTTTAATGCAAATTGCACTTGGGTTACTGAATCGGGAGTAAATGGTTTGGGGCTCTCAAAGCTCTCTCTGAACTTACCGCGCATCACACCCATACGAACAGGCAATTGATACCCCGCCATAACAACCTCTTTGGAGTTAAATGTATAATTTTCCATCGAATCAGGGAATACATCAATCAGCTTAACCACCCAATCGGCATCGGTTCCCGTTGTTGAGACAAACAAATCAGCCGTTAATTCGCCTGCAAGTGTGATATCACGGTCGAGCACTTCGCTGCTAAAAACCAACACATCAGGTCTGCGAGCGGCAAACCGCTGATCTTCCACAATGTACTCGCGTGTCATTCTTGTTGTTATCACTTGCGAGTGCGGAACGGGCTTGTTGGGATCCGAAATAAACTCCGCAAATCTTGGAGTCTCGTGAATTGGTTTGTTAAGTGTTATACCACCCTCAGAAGTGAGATAAAGAGTAGAAGATTTAATTTCTTTTGGAGGCCATTGCTCAAAACGATGCCACTGATGTGAACCCGTGTTAAACATCATTGCTTCAGGTAACTTATGCTCAGCCTTTCCGCGCAGATAATGCTCGAAAAAAGGAAATTCAATTTCGTTCATATACGTTTCGGAGGTTTGCACGGTAAAAGAAACCTCACCCAATCTATCGCCTTGCGAACGCACCCAACCACCGTGAAACCAAGGTCCCATAACAATTCGTGCATCATTCCCTTTTGTTTGCTTTTCGATATGCTTATACGTTTGGAGAGCTCCGTAGCAATCTTCGGCATCAAACCATCCGCCAACGGTAAGCACTGCGGGACGTATATTTTTAAGATGGGGGAGAGTGCTCCGCTCCTTCCAAAATTCCGAGTAGCTATCATTCTCTATCGCTTGATTCCAAAAAGAAATGGAGTGTGGTAGTTTTTTAGTAAGCTGTGCGAGAGTGCCATTTTTTAAATAATATTCGTAGCCGTCGGGGGTGGAAAAATCCAAACCCCTTTGCCAAGTGGTACGAGGTTCAGGGTGGGGCAAGCCCATGATGTACAAGAACGGATAAGATGGTAATAAAAGTAATGCACCGTTTTGGTGAAAATCATCTCCCATAAACCAATCGGCAATAGGGGCTTGCGGAGAAACTGCCTTTAAGTTGGGATGTGCGTCAATCATGCCCATAACAGCATAAAACCCGGGGTACGAAATTCCCCACATACCTACATTACCATTGTGATGTTTTAAGTTTTTGATAAGCCAATCTATGGTATCGAAAGCATCAGAGGATTCATCAACATCGTTATTATCTTTTTTAATGGGAATGTAAGGTCT
>CALKUG010000496.1 GCA_937996765.1 uncultured Ignavibacteria bacterium | reverse complement strand
AAAATTACGAAAAGGTCGTAATTCAGCCCAAACAACGCAAGATTAAAAAAATCCATATCAAAAAAATCTACTACATTTCCCTCAAACAAAGGTCCATAGCTAAAAAAGACACCGTAAAAAATTCTATCAATCAGGTTACCTATTGCTCCACCAATAATCATTGCCAAGCCCAAACGGAAAGAGAACGTTTCGCTTTGCGATTTATAGAGGAAATAGAGCAACCCTAAAGTAGCGAGTATCGAAAATCCAATGAGAAACAGGCGCGACTCATACGTGATGTCTATTCCAAAAGCGAGTCCTGGATTCTCAACAAACGTGAATCGGAAGAAATCACCAATAACCGGGACGCGCTCACCGTAGTAAAAATTACTTTTTACATAGACTTTCGAGAGCTGATCAATAATAACTATACCTAATGTTACGAGCAGAATGCGCACGTATGTTTCCTTTGGGTTTACATCAGAGTTGTGCGGTGAATCAGTTTACCGCAAATACAATGAAATTGAAATGCGGTCGAGCTTATTATTTCTCGACCGCAAAAAAGACTTTATTAATAGTTTTTTTTCTTTTCTTGGCGTTGCTTAATTGGCAAGCAATGTTGGCTATGGGGCACTGCAAACAAACGCTCTTTGGGGATAAGCGGACAGGTGGGACACAAATTTTGAGGTGTATCCATACATTCAACACAAACACCATAAGTGCCTGCATCTATTCTCTTTAGAGCTTCTTCCAAATAACCAAGGAATTTTGTTTCGCGTTGAGCGTACAAAAATGTTTTTTCGCGCTCCATTGCGTCAGTTCCTTGTTCTGCCATATGCAGGGAATACGGAGAATTTTCGTTGATGTATTGACCTGTTTCGGTATCGCGCATTATCTGACTAAGACTCTCTAATTGCTTGAGAATCTCTTCGCGTTTTTGATTAATTACTTCTTTAAACTCTTCCAGTTCTGCTTTGCTGTAAGACTTTTTCATATTTGTTTTATGAACAATTTTTTCAGGTTCAACTTTGGGTTTTACCGGTGCAACAGGTGCAACTTTTTTAGTAGCCGCGGCAACTACCGGTGGAGGAGTTGGTTTAACCGACTTTTTTTCCGGCTTTGGTTCCGGTGGTGCTACAATTTTAGCGGCAGTTTTGGTCACTTTTTTAACAGGGGCTACTTCCTGAACCGCTGCTTTTTTTGCAGGGGTAGGTTTAACTACTGTTTTAACGGCTTTGGTAGCTTTAGCTTCTACTTTAGCAACCACTTTTTTTGCAGGAACTGCTTTTTTTGCAGGAGCAACCTTTACTTCTGCTTTTTTAACCGGTTTTACTTCTGCTTTTTTTACGGGTGCTGCCTTTTTTGCCGGTTGGGGCGCAACTTTAGCCGTTGATTTTACAGCAACTTTTTTTGCGGGTGCTACAGGTTTACTTGCAGCTTTTTTGGGTGTTGCCGGTTTTGCAACTTTTGTTTCGGCTTTTGCCACTGCTTTTTTTGCGGGAGCTGCCTTTTTTACCGTTTTAGATGCCGGTTTCTTAGCCATGCTATCTCCAATCAGTTAATTTAATTTTTCTACTCCGATGGAACATTCAAATTCAGCTATGCTCCATTGCTGTATGAAACCCGAGATTGGCTCTGAATGATTTATAACTTCAGCCAGAGTTTCACCACAAATATACTCTTCAAACATACGAACTGATTCTACAAGTTGCACATTTGATGTAAAAGTTATGTTAATTTTATCTGTTACATCAAATCCTGCGTCTTTTCGCATGTTTTGTACGCGATTAACAAATTCGCGGGCATTGCCTTCTGCAATTAACTCAGGAGTTAACTCTAAATCAACTGCTACGGTCACACCATCTTCGCTTTCTACAAGCCAGCCGGTAATTTGTGTGCTAATTATTTCAACAAATTCTTTACTTATTGCTATCTCCTCACCATCGAGTGTGAGAACAACATCGTTTCCGGATTCAAGCTGCTTTATTTCGGCAACTCCAAATCCTCTAATTGCATTTGCAACGGGGTTGGCTTTTTTACCAAATTTAGGCCCTATGGCTTTGAAATTTGGTTTTGCTGATTTCTCAACCACACCGTTATCATCCGAAAGGATTTCTAATTCTTTTATGTTGAGCTCATCTAATACCACTTCTGTCATATCGGCCAATGCTTCATTATTTTCTTTTCCGGCTGAAACAAGCATCTTTTTAAGTGGCTGACGTACCTTGAGGTTGTTTTTTGCGCGCATAGAACGCACTAAAAATACCACTTGCTGGGCAAGTTCCATTTTACGTTCGAGTTGCTTATCGCGATACTCAACTTCAGGGAATATTGAAAGATGTACCGACTCAGTTTCCCTTAATCCTGTTGCAGTGTTAAGGTTGCGATACAATTCCTCTGCAAAAAACGGAGCTATTGGCGAGAGCAATACGGCAGTTTTTTCTAAACATTCGTACAATGTTTGATAAGCAGAGAGTTTTGCTTTGTTCATCTCCGCTTTCCAGAAACGGCGTCTGCTTCTTCTTACATACCAATTCGAAAGTTCATCCAGCACAAATTTGGTGAGTACTCTTCCGGCTTTGGTAACATCGTAATTATCTAAATACTCTTTAAACTCTTCGATGGTGCGATTTAAAGCCGAAAGTATCCATCTATCAATTTCAGGTCTCTCTGAAAATGGTACTTTTTCTTCTTGATGTGTAAAACCATCCACGTTTGCATACAGAGCAAAAAAGTTATAGGTATTTAATAACGTACCAAAAAACTTACTATGTACTTCAGCTAAATCTTTTTCGTTGAAAAGTGTTGGTCGCCAAGGGGGACTGTTAACAATCAGATACCAGCGGGTTGCATCGGCTCCATATTTATCAAACAAAATAAACGGATCCACGGTATTGCCTTTGGATTTGGACATCTTTTGTCCTTTATCATCCAAAATCAAATCATTCACTAAAATGTTTTTGTAGGCAACCTTTCCAAACAGCATGGTGCTGATGGCGTGCAGTGTATAAAACCAACCCCTTGTTTGGTCAATACCTTCCGAAATAAAATCGGCAGGGAAATTGTTTTCGAACCATTCTTTATTTTCGAATGGGTAATGGTACTGTGCAAAAGGCATAGCACCAGAATCGTACCATACGTCTATCAATTCAGGAGTACGTTTAAACTCTTTGCCGTCTTTTTCAAAAATAATATGGTCAACAAAGGGTTTATGGAGGTCTATAGTTTCCAGTTCCGAAACCGGTGTTCTGCTACCATCGTTATTGATGTAAATACCGGCTTTAAGTTCTTCGATACTGCCAACGGCAATCATATCGCCATCTTCTGCAACCCAAATAGGAAGAGGGGTTGCCCAGAATCTATCGCGCGATAGTGCCCAGTCCTTATTTTCCTCTAACCAATTACCAAATCTGCCCGAGCCAACTTCCGGCGGATACCAATTAATGGTTTTGTTCAGCTCTACCATTTTGTCGGCAATCGAGGTGGTTTTTATAAACCATGAGTCGCGAGCAAAATAAATAATGGGAACATCAGGGAAGCGCCAGCTAAACGGATAGCTATGCTCAATAGTTTCTTTACGGAATAATTTACCTTCGGCACGTAATTTTGCTATAATACCTTGGTCGGCATCCTTTACAAACTGACCGGCAAAATCGGTTATTTCTTCAGTAAATTTACCTGCACGTGTAACGGGTTGTAACATAGGCAAACCGTAACGCTTTGAGATTTCAAAGTCATCGGCACCAAAAGCGGGGGCAATATGCACCACACCCGAGCCATCAGCAGTGCTTACAAAATCACCGCAAATCACATAAAAAGCTTCTTTATTGGGTGTAATGTAGTTCATCAATTGTTCGTACTTCTTTGTCTCTAAAGTAGAACCTTTGAACTCAGAAAGGATTACATACTCTCCATCAATTACCGAAAGACGCTCTTTAGCAAGTATAATATGCTTTCCGTTGAGGTCAATTTTTACATAGTCAACATCTGCACCCACTGCCAAAGCAACGTTCGAAATGAGAGTCCAGGGGGTTGTTGTCCATACTAATATCTGGGCATCTTCATCCACAAGTTTGAACAAAACATAAACCGAGGGGTCTTTGGTCATTCTGTAGCCCAGCGCCAACTCGTGCGAGGAGAGCACTGTTTCGGAACGAGGGTCTTGCGGTACTATTTTATAATCTTTATAAATGAGCCCTTTGTCGAACAGTGTTTTAAGCGACCACCACACCGATTCTATATACTCATTAGTGCAGGTAACATAGGCGGTTTCAAGGTCTATCCAATAACCCATTCTGTCGGTCATTTTTTCCCACAAATCTTTGTAGGTAAACACCGAGTCGCGACAAGCAGTATTGTATTTTTCTACACCAAAAAGCGGAATCTCGCTTTTACTTTTTATTCCGAGTGCTTTTTCCACTTCAATTTCAACAGGTAACCCGTGGGTATCCCATCCGGCTTTGCGATGAACCCGGTAACCATTGAGTGTTTTATACCTACACACTAAATCTTTTAGTGTTCTTGCCATTACATGGTGAATGCCCGGCCGACCGTTTGCTGTAGGGGGACCCTCATAAAAAGTAAATGATTTCTCCTCGGGACGGGTAGAAATACTTTTTTCAAAAATTTGTTGTTCTTTCCAAAACTTGAGGATTTGCTCCTCAAGAGCAGGGTAGCTTACGCTTTCAGTATATTGTTTAAACATAGACCTTAGTTCAAAAATAAATAGACTGCAAATTTACAAATCTGTACGGTTTTCTGCAGTTATTTTTTTAACAAAAAACTCATTGTTTTCTTTTTCGTACCTATTAATGAGCTCTAATTCTGTATGAATTATCCGTTTGATGTCAGAAACCAACCGACTTTTCTCGGTTTTTAATCTGCTTACCTCTTCGGAAGTTTCATTTTTTACACGGAGAATCTCTTTTAACGAAGCATTCGCTTCCTGAACCGGAACCGAAAGAGTGCTCGGTTGTTGGCTGCCGGTATGAGCATTTTTTTCGATAGTTTTTTTCTGTTCGTGAAACCCGGCGGCAAAAAGTCCTAACAAAGTGCCCAAAGCAACCACACTAGAAGAAAAAAGAACATCAGTAACAAACAAAAACGACTGTGCCGAGGGTAGGGCTATGGCAACTATCAGAACGTACGCCGAGGCGGTAATTAAAAGTGTAAGAACCACGGACATAACGGTTTGTTTTATATTGGGGGTAAAGTAAATGTACCAACCGCTCAGCAACCCCATCCCTGCACTGAAAACAAGGAGTAGTTTACCTGCAGCTCCGGGTTGTAATTGGGGTAAAACAATCCCTGCAAGCACCGCAAGCACTAATAAAATGTAACCACTGTTGTTGGTGAGGGCTCGGTTCATTGTTACAGTTTTCTGAGAACTTCTTTAATTATTGTTGTCATTTTGGGCTCAGCTTTACCCGCTGCTTCTAATAATTCCGGTAATTCAACTGGTTTCAAAGCATCAGGGAAGCATTCATCGGTAATGATGCTTATTCCCAATACTTTTACTCCCATGTGATTTGCCACAATACACTCAGGAACGGTTGACATACCAACCACATCCGCGCCAATTGCACGTAAAAAACGGTACTCGGCTTTTGTTTCGAGATTGGGTCCCGATACGGCAACATAAACACCTTTGTGCACTTTAATTTTGTGTTCGAGGGCAACCTCTTCGGCTAAAGCTATTAACTCGTTTGAGTAGGGTTCACTCATATCGGGAAAGCGAGGACCAAAAGAATCTTCGTTTTTGCCAATTAACGGGTTATCGCCCAAAAGGTTAATATGATCGGACATTATCATAACATCCCCGCGTCTGTAGTGCGGATTCATTCCGCCACAGGCGTTTGAAACAATCAGGGTTTTAACACCTAACATCTTCATCACCCTTACAGGGTAAGTAATTTGCTGCATGGTGTAGCCCTCGTAATAGTGAAAGCGACCCTGCATAGCAACCACTTTTTTACCCGAAAGTTCGCCAAACACCAATTTGCCTTTGTGCGATTCAACGGTTGAAAGCGGAAAGTGAGGTATTTCCTCGTAATCAATGGTCTGTTCAATGGCTATATCGTTAACCATGGAACCGAGTCCCGTGCCTAAAATAATACCTATAGGGTACTCACCTGTAACTTTGCTACGGAGTGCTACAAGGGTTTCATCAATTTTTTGGAGTAATGGGCTCATACTATTTTTCCTACAATATTTGCAATGTCAATGGTTGTTTTAGTTTCTTGTTCGGGTTCTTGTGATGCCCTACTGAGAACATCTTCAATACTTTCTTGTTCTATTTCCTGCAAAGCGATGTTTAAAGCCGAAGATTGTGCAAGAACCAGGGCTTTTAATTTAGCAAGAACCACATTTCGCTCCTGCATCAATGCAAAAATGGATTCTTGAACTTCAAGCTCTTGTTTGCGCACCTTTTCGAGTAAATAAGCAGCTTTAACTTCAGCTTCCTTAATAATAAGTGATGCCTGCTTTTTTGCCGAGTCAATTGCTCGAGAAGGGTTATCGGTATTTTTGAGAAGAGTATCTTGAATATTTTTTTCGATTTGCTTAATATCCAAAGTTTGTTTTTCCAGCTCACCAATACGCCGTTGCAACTCTTCGTTCCTGCGCGTAACTTCGTCAAACTCTTCGGCAATATGCTCTAAAAACGAATCAACCTCTTCAACCGAATAACCTCTAAGTTGTTTAGTAAATTCACGTTTTTTGATTTGTTGCGGTGTTAATTTCATACGATACTATTAATAAACTCGTGTTCCAAAAATTGACGAACCAACCCTAACCATCGTTGCACCTTCGCGAATGGCAAACTGATAGTCGGAGCTCATACCCATTGAAAGATGCGGTAAAGTATAACCTTCGGCCTGTAACTCATCTCTAAGATTACGAAGAGTTACAAAACTTTGAGTAATCATTTGCTCGTCATCGGTAAACGGGGCAATAGTCATAAGTCCCACAGGTTCCACATTGCTTGCCTCGGTAGCAAAGTTAAGTACATTTAACAACTGTTGCTTGGTGGTAATACCGAATTTACTCTCTTCTTCCGAGGTTTTAAACTCAATTAAAATCTTTTGTACCACTCCAAGTTTTGCCGCATATTTTTGAATCTCTTGCACCAGTTCAACAGAATCAATAGAGTGAATAAAAGCAACATTCCCCACCAGATACTTCACCTTGTTGGTTTGCAGGTGACCAATAAAATGCCATTGCAGTTCCGGTGGACAAAGTTGAGATTTCTCGCGGAACTCCTGAGCACGATTTTCGCCAAAGCAGAGTTGCCCTGCATTGTAAGCTTCAATAACTGCATCCGCACCAAAATTTTTTGATACAGCAATTAAAGTAACCTCTTCGGGTGCTCTGCCAAATTTGGCACACGCCTCTGAAATTCCGTCACGAACCAGTTGTAAATTTTCTTTTATCATATACATTTATTTAAGACAGTTAACTTATAGTTTTTTACAACCAATTTCAAATTAAAAACCTTCTGTGGCTTAAAATACATTGGTAGAGAGCAGGTCAGATGTGTAAGAACAGGGGACAGAGGGAAAACAATGCCGTTAGTTTTCTACCAATGTGTAATCCCATATGGATTTTCTCCATTCTCAATTTTCCCTCTTTCCTGAGTCCCGATTTTCCCCAATCACCTCTGTCCAATGTCCTCTGTCCCAATTTTTCACTATATTTCGCACACCAAAAACAAAGCATACTGCAATGAAAAAACGAATTCCTCACGGCAAATCGAACTACAAAGAGATTATCTTATCTAATT
>CALKUG010000495.1 GCA_937996765.1 uncultured Ignavibacteria bacterium | reverse complement strand
AAGGTGATGGCCGAAGGTCTGATTAGATTAAAAGATATGGACCAAGACCACTTTATTTTTGATGAACGCAATTATTGCATCGTCGGAAGACGTACTAAAAAAGTTTTTCGCCTTGGAGATAGGGTCGAAGTTAAACTGATTAAAATTAATGAAGAGAGAAATGAACTCGATTTTATTCTTCTCTAACGAACGCAAAGAGTGAGAAATTAATGAAGCAATTAACATTACAAACGATACTAATATTTTTACTTGTGGCAGTTACGGGGTATGCTCAGTTTGGAAGGAACAAGGTTCAATACAAAGGCTTTGAGTGGTACTATATCCAAACCAAGCACTTTGATATATACTTTGACAAACAAGCTAATCATATTGTAGAATTTGCGGCAAAGGAAGCTGAGGCAGCGCTATCGCATATTGAACGCGATATGCACTTTAGAATAACAGAGCGTATTGCTCTAATTCTGTATTACTCGCAAAACGACTTTCAAGAAACCAATGTTATTGACTCCTATCTTTCAGAAGGAATCGGTGGTTTTACAGAACTCTTTAAAAACAGAGTGGTACTACCCTTTACAGGCGACTACAAAGCGTTTAGACATGTAATACACCATGAGTTGGTGCATGCAGTAACTAATGATATGTTTTACGGCGGCTCAATACAATCGGTCCTTTCGGGTGGTGGAGTTCAGTTTCCGCTTTGGTTTGCCGAAGGTAGTTCTGAATACTTTAGCTTGGGATGGGATACCCATTCTGATATGTTTATTCGCGATGCGGCAATTAACGAATACCTCCCACCTATAAACGGTCTCGATGGATATTTCGCCTATCGTGGCGGTCAGGCAGTAATGAAATACATTGCAAATACCTACGGTAGAGAAAAACTTGGTGAAATCTTTAACAAAGTCAAAGGCAAGGGGAATGTTGAAGAGGGCATTAAAGCTTCAATAGGAATTGGCTTTGAAGAGTTAAACGACCGATGGAGAAAATATATCAAACGTGAGTTTTGGCCTGATGTTGTTGTTTTTGAAGATTTAAAATCTTTCTCGAAACAACTCACTAATCCTAAAAAAGATCATGGGTTTTATAATACCAGTCCCGCTATTTCACCTACAGGCGAACAGATAGTTTTTATCACAAATCGTGACTATTACTTCGACGTCTATTTAATGGATGCAAAAACAGGTGAGGTTGGAGATAGGTTGGTGAAAGGCAACAGAACAATTGACTTCGAGGAATTGAATATACTTACTCCTGGTCTCGGTTGGTCGCCTGATGGCACCAAGGTTGTACTTTCCGCTAAATCAATGGGATTTGACGTTTTATATATTATTGAGGTAGAATCCGAGGATGTTGAAGCATTACCTTTAAAGTTAGAAGGTGTGCAAAATGTGCGCTGGTCGCCTAATGGAAACCATTTATTAATAGCTGCACATACTTCGGAGCAAAGCGATTTGTATTCCTATGACTTAAGCACACGAGAGCTAAAAAACCTTACTAATGATGTGTTTAGCGATTCTGATCCTATTTGGTCGCCTGATGGCAGAAGTGTAGTATTTTCTTCGGATAGGAATGGATTAGGGATTAAAGGGAATCCTATTCCCGATACATTCAAAATGGCTCATCACAACTATACACAAAGAGACCTCTACAAGCTTGATGTGCAAAGCGGAGAAATACTGAGAGTTACAGATTTACCGTTAAGCGAAGAAACATCACCGATTTATTCGAGCACAGGTGAATGGATATTGTTTGTTTCCGACTTTAACGGAATTGATAATATTTACAAAATGAAGGCAGATGCTTTTGCAGATTCAACCCTGGGTGGCGTAACACCAATAACTAATTCATTAAACGGTATTGTACAACTTTCAATTACCGGTAACGATCATACACTTGCATTTTCTGCTTTATATGAAGGTTCCTACAATATATTTGTTATGGAAAACCCCCTCGAGAAAAAGACCGAATTAGACTCCTTGCCTAAAACTCGCTATATGGCACAGCTTTGGCAGGAGCGACATTTCCCCAAACAGGATTCCGTAATTATTGCTAATAATATTTCCCAAACAGATACCACTGAATTAAAAAAAGGCGTTGAGTTTTTTAGTGGTAGTTATGTTGATTCTACCCAAACATATGGCGATTCCGTAAGAATTGATCTGCGTAACTATGTTTTTGGAAGTAAGGATGATTATGTAATTGCAGACTCATCCAAAGATACTATTAAGGCATTTACCCAAGTTGACAATCTTGATGAGAATGGAAATTATAAAGTTAATCGTTATCAAGTAAGCTTTTCGCCGGACTTGGTTTATGCAAATGCCGGATACAGTACTTATTTCGGATTATTAGGAACAACGGTTTTGTCGTTTAGTGATATGCTTGGCGACCATCGCTTGATTGGAATGACGAGTTTACAAATCGACTTAAAAAATAGTGACTATGGTTTAGCTTACTATTATTTGCCAAATAGAATGGATTTGGGAGTCGAAGCATTCCATACTGCCCGCTTTGTCTATCTAAACAGAAACGGGTATTCCGATTTATATCGGTTCAGGAACTACGGCGGAGTATTCTCTGCAAGTTATCCGATTAATAGGTTTAACAGAGTTGATGCAGGGCTGAGCTTTTTGAATGTGAGTTCCGAAAATCTTGATGATACATTATACTCCACACAAACAAATTCATTTTTGATACCTTCGGTAAGTTATGTGAATGATAATACGATATTTGGATACACCGCACCCATTGATGGCACACGGTTTAGAATTGATTTGATTGCCAATCCATTTATTGACCCTAAGAATTATGGATTCTGGACACTCTCAGGTGATTTTCGCAATTACGATAAATTCTGGGGTGATTACTCCTTTGCCACAAGATTTGCATTTGCATACTCTGATGGAGCAAGCCCGCAGAGATTCTTTTTAGGTGGCGTTGAGAATTGGATTAACCGTAAATGGGCACCGGGAGAGATACCAATTGATTCGCCTGCTGACTTTGCATTTCTTTCATCGGCATTGCCACTGCGAGGTTATAATTATGCAGAGCGTATCGGAAGCAAGTACTCGATGATAAATGCTGAGTTTAGGTTTCCTCTTATTCGCTATTTAGTGACCGGTGGGTTGCCTTTGTTGTTCCAAAATATTATTGGTGTTGCATTCTTTGACGCAGGTGCCGCATGGAACAGCAATAAGCAGCTTCAGTTTTTTACTCGCAACGACCAAAATAAATTAGTGAGTAAGGATTTATTAATGGGTACAGGTGTTGGTGCAAGGTTGTACTTCTTGTATTTCTTACTTAAATTGGATGTTGCATGGTCATACAATGTTGAGCATTTCAGCAAACCTCAGTATTATTTTTCAATTGGAACCGACTTCTAACAATGCTGTTTGGTTCAAGGATTTGGGCAAAACTTGGGCAAATACGTAACGTACATATTTTCGATTTTTTTGATGAGCGAATTACTTTTGTTCGCTCATCCGAAACAATTCACCGGAACTTTTAAAAAGGTAAAAGCTCCTACACGCTTTAACATTACAAACGTTGTTTCAACGCTCAACGGCAATGTATATGCATACGGGGGAAATATTCTTCGCAAAGATAGCGAAGAGTTTAATTTTCTTAAAGCACCAGTTCCTTCTGTAAACCCCTCCAAATATTATGTTTCACCAAACGGCAATGTGTTTTATATAGTTAACGATCAAAACAACGACGGTTGGCTCTATATACTTAACGGGGAGAAATGGGAATTGATTGAGCACCCTTTAGCCAATGGTATAACGGGAATGTATATTGACAGGGAAGACAATTTCTACCTTGGGAGTTATGGCGAACTTTACATCTACTACTCTGAAACCAAAAACTGGAAACGTATAATAAATTTTCCCTCATTGGAACCAGTGGTAGGAATTGCCAATGTTGGAGATACGTTATATGTTTTATTGTCAACTGGTACTCTGTATTCGATTGTTAACAACGTTTGGTTGCAAATGAGTAGCGAGAAAGTACTACAGTTAGCAGGGAATGAGAAGAACTTTGTCGCAAGAACATCAAAAGGATTTTATAACAGTAGTTCGCAGTTTAATCCCTACCCGCCGGAATTTATAAAAGGAGTGGTTGCGTCAATTAGTGTTGATAACGTGGGGCAAATTTGGTTTGGATGCCAAAGCGGTGAGATTTGGAGCTACACAGGTGGAAAGTACACACATTACCATACAGGTATTGTAAGTCCGATAACAGGTGTTTCTACAATTGACGGCAACGAAGTTTATGCGGTTAATGCCGATGGTTACATTCTAAATCTCAATAGTGAGATCCACGAGAGCAATAGCAATCCTATTAGCGGTTTTGATTTTCTCACTTTATATCCTTATGCTCGAGAAGTCTCAGATGAGTATGGAGTTGCAATTGAAGATTTTACGGGAGATGGGTTCCCTGATATATTGGCAATGTGCATTTTTAACCCCAATCGTTTTTACATCAACCGAATAAGTGAAAAAGAGAAGGAGCAATCGAACGCAAATAGGATAAGCTTTAGTGAAGAGGCTGTGCCGAGAAAAGTAAACGGAATATTTGATGAGCAAGTTACCGGTGATCCACCGCCTATTCATTTAGGGGTTGGTGTTTCGGATATAGATAACGACGGCGATCAAGATATTTATATGTGTTCTTTAAGCGGTAATAATAAATTGTTTCTGAACAATGGTGATGGAATTTTTCGAAAAGCAGCACCAGGTGAAGAAAGAGCCGTGGTAGGCGAGGAGTTACGATCGAACGGGGCTGTGTTTGCAGATACAGATTTAGATGGTGATTTGGATTTGTTTATTACTAATGAAAATACCTCTAATCAACTGTTTGAAAACGATGGTTACGGCTACTTTAAGGATATTACTGCTGAAGCAGGCCTTACAACTCCCTTTGGCGGAATGAGTGCAACATTTGGAGATGTAAATGGAGATAGGAAACCGGATCTCATTGTTGTCTCGTGGTTATACCCTAACCTGATGTACATAAATGTCACCACCGAGGGAGGAAGGACAAAGTTTCAAAGACGTATCAACTCTCAAATAGACCTACCGGAAGAAAAATCCAATGCTGTTGTACTCTTCGACTTTGATAACGATGCTGATTTGGATTTATTTATCACTAACCGAAAAACCCATAACAGATTCTTCGTAAATGATGGTTATGGTAATTTTATTGACAAAACATTTGAGCTTTTCCCGAATCTGGTGGTAATGAATAGTTACGGCGTTGTGGTTGGTGATTTTGATAACGACGGGTTTCAAGAATTATATTTGAATAATGTTGGAGAAAACGTTTTATATAAAAATATTGGCGGAAAGCAATTTACTGATGTTACAATAGCATTTAATGTCTCAATGAAGGGATACAGTACAGGCTCGGCAGTTGGTGATGTTGACAACGATGGAGATTTGGACATTTATGTTGCCAACTATATTGGGACATCGAGTGGATTGTTTATGAATAATAAAAACGACTCCGGTAGCGTAACTATTAAACCGGTAGGTGTGCAAAGTAATCGGGACGCCATTGGTACAAAAGTATTTTTCTACGAAGAAGGCGAAATAGGCAATGCAAATGCCTTACTTGGTTATCGGGAAATCACATCCGGAAGCGGCTATAATTCTCGCAATCAACTAATAGCTCATTTTGGAATGGGGGGCAGGCAAAAAGTTGATGTGGTTGTAGAATTTCCAACAGGAGAAAAGGTTAACTTTAAAGGAGTTAGAGCAGGTGAAAAAATTGTGGCTTATGAAGAAACCCCTGTTTTTACTGCTTATTATAGAACAAAGACTTCTTTTTTTAGACATTTTATTGATAAAGAATTTCGGAACGTAATTCTCCAATTTTTGTTTGGCCTTTTTATGTATGGTATTTCTGTCCGTCATGTAAGCAGAAACTATAACCGAAAACAATGGTATGCCACTATCATAATTTTGCCGGCATTTGCACTTTTTATTGGAATTATTTTATTTTTTAGGTACGACCCCCTCTCTCTTTCCTTGTTTTTACCATTTGGTACATTCTCAACATTCCTAATTGTCTTCCAGCTGTTGGAGGAACGAACATTTTTACGAATAAAGTCAGCACAAGAGCGTCAATTAACCAGGGATAGTATTGCCATGGATTTGCATGACGACCTTTCCTCATCATTAAGCAGTAGTTTGATTTATTTAGAAGGGCTCAAGAGAAACTTAAACCTCAATGAACCGGAGCAGCAATTTCTTTTTTCGCGCATCTACAATTTAATTATGGAATCAACCGACGCCATTACTGATTTAGTATGGACCATTTCTCCAAAACACGATAGCATTGAGGATTTGGTGAGTCGGTTAAGAATATTTATTATGGAATTGTGTAGGGCAAACACTATCGAACATAAAGCCATTACGCCAAATGCAGAAGATCTCTCGGTTCGCATTTCGGGGGAACTAAGAAGAAATGTTTACTTGGTTTTTAAAGAAGCAGTTAATAACGCAATTAAACACTCAAGTGCTTCTACTATAGAGTTTCGAGTTGAAAAAATAGGGACGCGTTACCTCTTTAGTCTTAGTGACAATGGTGTGGGATTAGTTGAGTTTTCGAGTAATAACCAACGAGGAGGCAACGGGCTTGGCAATATGAAAAAAAGAGCTGAAAGTATTGGTGCGGAATTAACCGTTAGCTCTGAACCGAATTCCGGTACAACAATTCAGCTTTCTGTAGAAATGACCTAATTGCGTCATTGCTTTAACTGCTTATTTATATGTAACTTAAACAAGCCAAAAGAACGGAGCTTATGGAAAAAGTAAAAGTGGCCATAATTGAAGACCACACTGATTTTCGAGAGAGTTTGAGTTATATCCTTAACTCTTCCGATGAATTTATTTGTACGCAAAAGTTTCCTAATGCTGAGGAGGGTAAATATGCATTAGATGGTATTGATGTTTTAGTGCTGGATATAAATCTACCTGGGCAATCCGGGATAGAAATTGTAAAGGAAGTGAAAGAAAGATACCCGGAAATAAAGATAATGATGCTCACGGTTTTCGATGATGATGACCATTTGCTAAAAGCAATTATTGAGGGTGCTGATGGATATATTCTCAAAAAAACACCTCCAATACAAATACTTCAAGCAATACACGATGCTCATCAGGGAGGCGCTCCTATGTCGCCTATGATGGCAAGAAAAACAATTAGTATGTTCAAAAGGTACATACCAAAACCAATGGGGGATAATGATTTAACCACCCGTGAAACAGAAATTCTCAGTATGCTCACCGATGGTTTATCCAATAAAGAAATTTCGGAAAGAATCTACATAAGTCAAGAGACTGTACGAAATCACATCCGCCACATCTACACAAAACTCCGAGTTCACTCCAAAACGCAAGCCGTAGCCAGAGCAATAAAAGAAGGTTTAGTTTAAACTTCAATTAAAGTTCAACGTCTATTAAAAATGACATAGTTGTGTCATTTTAATTGATTTACCAAATAAATAGTTTACCTGAGTTAAAAAGCATTATTAATATAACCAGGAGGTACAATGAAGAATGTACTGTACGGCTTTTTATTTTTTATGTTCTTAGCTTCGGTAACTCTGCCTCAAACGAGTGACCCAACTAAAGGTAACGGGAATAGCAATCCTCAAATCAGGGAAACATTACCAAGAATTGAGATAACCAACCAAACAGTGCCCGAAGGTTTTTATACCCAAAGTGCACAACAGATGAAACCCAATGCAGTA
>CALKUG010000494.1 GCA_937996765.1 uncultured Ignavibacteria bacterium | reverse complement strand
AAGGCAGGCGACCTTCACTTGTTTGCTTTTGTTATTGCGTCTTCTGCTTCTACTCATCAGTTTGCGCTAATAATAATTGATTCAAGGACTTTTACCCGTAAGATTCTTGCACCTAAGCTCAGGCAAGTTGCCGGCGAAGATTTTATAGTGGCTATTTACGAGAATTCGAGCCCTGAAATGAAAAGTATTATATACTCAAATGATCGTGTGAATCCTGAGGAATTAAAAATTTCCAAAAAGTTATGGCTTTTCCCTGAGTTGTTTGTAGGTATGAAGCTTAGAGGTGAGACTCTTGAATCCATAATATCGCAACGAACCTTAATCGACTTAGGGTTAGTGTCACTACTGTTGCTTTCTATTTTAGTGGGTGGTTTTATAATCTATCGGAGTTACAAACAACAATTAGAGTTAATTCAACAGAAAACAGAATTTGTTTCAAACGTTTCTCACGAACTCCGCACGCCGCTTGCCCTTATTGCAATGTACGCGGAAACTCTCGAATTAGGTAGGGTAAGAACTGAAGAAAAAAAACAACAGTATTACACTACCATTAGTAAGGAAAGCCAACGCCTTTCAAGAATTGTAAATAAAATACTTAACTTTTCGCGACTCGAAGCAGGTAAACGTATATATCACTTCGAACAACAAAATCTGAATAGTATTGTTTCTGATGTGCTAAACACCTACTCCCTTCAGTTTGAACAACATGGTTTTACAGTTACACAAGAACTTGACGAAGGAATACCTTCCATTACCGCTGACAAAGAAGCTGTTGAGGAAATGATTATAAATCTTGTTGATAACGGAATGAAATATAGCTCCGAGGATAAAACAATAACTTTGCGAACTTATCTCGAAGAGAAGTGTGTTGTACTTGCTGTATGCGACAGAGGAATTGGTATTGAGCATAAAGACCAATCGTTTATTTTTGATAAGTTTTTCAGAGTCTCTTCAGGAGACATACACAATATTAAAGGAGCCGGATTGGGTTTAGCTCTTGTTTATCAAATGATGAAAAAGCATCTTGGAGAAATCAAGCTTGAGAGTAAACCCGGAAAAGGAAGCACATTCTTCTTAAGGTTTCCAATCCAATCTCCCCTCCCACTTAACGAGGTGAAGGACAAAAAATGAGTAAAATTTTGTTAATTGAAGATGAACCTTCGATGCGTATTGGACTTAGTGATAACCTTGAATTCGAAGGTTATGAAGTTGATACCGCAGCTGATGGCGAAGAAGGTTATAAAAAAATAAATGCCGGTGCATACGATTTGATAATGTTAGATGTTATGCTCCCTAAAATGTCGGGTTTCGATATACTACGGACCATTAGACAAAAAGGAAATCAAACTCCCGTTATTCTATTGACTGCAAAAAGCGAAGAGATTGATAAGGTACTTGGGCTTGAGCTTGGAGCCGACGACTATATAACAAAACCGTTTTCGCTTCGTGAACTTCTTGCACGCATTAAAGCTGTGTTACGCCGTAGTGAGGCCTCTCCGGCTCATTATGTGAACGAGGATATTACCATCGGAAAGCTTACAGTGAATTTTAATTCTTATACTGCATTTCATGGTAAAAAATCAATTCAGCTTTCACATAAAGAGTTTGAAGTATTACAGTATATCTATAAAAACAGAAACAATACCGTTTCTCGTGACGACTTACTTACCAATGTTTGGGGTTACGATGAAGCCCCCACAACTCGTACTATTGATAACTTTATTCTCAAGCTTCGGCAAAAGATTGAAGTTGATCCAAATTTCCCCAAAATTATCCTAACCGTACACGGAATTGGGTACAAAATTGTAGGAATTGATTAAAAATTGGTGACAATTACCCATTTTTTCGATTCTTTGAAATAATTTCTTAAAATTTTTATAAATTTTTTACCGTATAAATAGCACACAGTGCCGTTTATACACCAAAAAAACCACTTATTGAGATTCCAAATTGCTGTGACAATTTGTGACAAATACTTACTTGCCTGTGACACCGCTTACATCTCACTCCCTTAAGTTAGCATCCGAAGATTAAATTTACT
>CALKUG010000493.1 GCA_937996765.1 uncultured Ignavibacteria bacterium | reverse complement strand
TAAGCGAATCGGCATCGGAGCGAATTACAAGAGTATAGCCGTTTTTAGAATGAATTTCGCGAGGGAAAAGATAAGAAACTTTTTCTCCCTCTATTCCTACTGTCCCCGTTATCGGAAACTGAGCTGTTAGAGCGCTCGCTAAAACGCTGAGTAAATATGTGATAACCGCTGCCGATGTATAAAATAGAATATTTCTTTTCATTGTTGCCGTAAGTTTAATTATTTTGAACTTCTTTAATTATAAAATTGGGTTCTAGTCCATTGCTGTGATGCAACCCTTGAGATTTCACCAAATTTACAAATGAAACATACTCATAACCACGAAATTGTGGGAGAGGTGGTTTATTATAACGACTATTTCTCTCACTATTTGAACAATCATCGAACAATAATAGTTTGGCTGCCCCCATCCTATCACAACGAGCATCATCGCAGGTATCCTGTGTTGTATATGCACGATGGGCAAAATGTATTCGACCCAACCACTTCTTTTGCCGGGAACGATTGGCGTTTGGATGAAACAGTTTCAGGGTTGATAAAAGAGGATAAGCTCGAAGAGATAATTATTGTTGCCATTTACAATACTAACGACCGCCTGAAAGAGTATTCTGTTTCTGAACACGGTAAAAAGTATATCAACTTTATAGCCCACGAATTAAAATTCTTTATTGATGATACTTTTAGAACTAAACCAACCCCTGAGCAAACAGCGGTTATGGGCAGTTCAATGGGTGGTCTTATTTCATTATATGCGTGTTGGAGTGAACCTAAAATATTTGGAAAATGTGCAGCACTCTCTACCTCTTTTTGGCATAATAACGAAGCAATGATTAAACTTCTTACCAGCGATAAAAGTAAAAAGAGACCCATTCAAATCTATTTGGATAGCGGCGACGATAGTAAATACGATACACAAAAAGTGTTTTGCATCCTCACCCAAAAAGGATACAACATCGGCGACGAATTAGACTATTACTTCGACCGTGGTGCCGACCATAACGAATCCGCATGGGCTAATCGCCTTTACCGCCCCCTCCTCTTCTTCTTCGGAAAATAACTACTTAAGCAGCATCATTTTTTTACTGTTTATAAATTCACCTGCCGTTATGCTGTAAACATATACTCCGCTCGGTAAATTGTGTGCATCAAACTGAACTTTGTGCGTACCCGTTGATTTAGTTTCGTTCACCAACGTCATTACCTCTTCACCCAACACCGAATATACCTTTAGCAGAACTTTACTCTCTTTGGGTAAGCTGTACGTAATGGTAGTACTCGGATTAAACGGATTGGGGTAATTGTGCTCAAGCGAATAAACACGGGGTATTAGCTCTTCTGTTTGCTCAGTGTTTAATGGAAACCCTTGTGCATAAAGTGTTTTTACCTCTTTAGTGTAGTCTTTTATCATTTTTAGGGCAACAAGTGGGGAGTCGGCTTCGGCCGCAACAAACGCAATAGTAAACTCAACCGATTTTCCGTAGGGTAAATCGAATGGACCAAAATTTAAGAGATTTTTTACATCCTCCCCAAGGGTTGATATCCACCCGCGTTTTTCTATAGGGTCACCTGAGGCGTATTTATACAAATCAACGGTTTCACACCCATCACCAAAAAAACTTGAATAGATTAAACCTTTGCAGGGATCATTTATGTTAAACAAACTCCAGTATTTCTTTTCCAAATTACTTCTGTAATCAAGCACGGCAGCCCTATAATCTTCGTAAGGAAATGGCGAATATTCAAAATAGCGTAACTCGGGGAACGTTGAACTCATTGAAAGGTTTTCAGCACCCTCTACAATCTTCACTCCTCTTCTCATATCACCCAAAGTAATTGCTGAAACCAGGGGAATATCAATCCCAGCGTCAAAAACTCCATTGCCATTATTATCAATGAATGTTTTACCTACTTCGTAATTGAGCGGTCCCTCAATTAAGCACAGTCCTCCTGCGGGACGCTTCGAGTTTTTACTGCTATCTGCCGTTAGGTCATAAGCACCGGTCAAATTAAGAACTGTATCACAAAAGAAATAATCGTTCGCATACTTTAATAAGTCATAATCCGCACGCATGCCAATGTACATACTATCAAATTCACTTTTCCTTGGAGATGCATTTGTGATTTTATATCTAACAAAAAGAATATTATCCAATACTGATCCATTACTAAAGCCATAGAGTGTCTGAACAATATCAATGCCAATAGGTTCTTGATATGTGAGTTCGTAAAAGTTTTCTGGAGCCGAATCCGCATAAATGGAGGTAATGCTTTTGTGTCCTAATTGTGGTGGGGCATCTTCATTTGAATCCCATTTTCCGTTGTTATTTTTATCCACCGGATTGTAAACACTATCACCATCGCCATCATAAAAATCAGCTCCATTTTGAACAGCTGTTTTCCAATTGATCCATGATTCCGAAAAAGGGGCGTCATCAACATTGAGATTAAAAGCTTGCTCGTCACCAATATAAGTTTTACCGGTTCTTCCTATTTCAAAGTGTTTTAGTAAATAGGGTGTGCCGGATGATCTGAACACGGTTTCTTCATTAATCTTTGCACTAATTGTAAGATCTGCAGTCCATAATAATTTACTATCTTCAAAAGTAGTATTATCAAATCTCAAATTTCCAAGTGTTGGACCCACTTCCGGTGCAGTTTTCCATTTATTAAATTCAATAGAGGTAATACTTACTTTATGTAAATACATAGTAGCTGACTGCGACCACTCACCCGGCCCAACAGAGTTAACAGCTCTTACACGAGAATAAATTCTCCCAATGGGTAATTTTGTTAAAACAATGCTGCTATCTTTAATTTGATTTACGTCTGCAATCAAGTTTGAAAAATTAAAGTCATTCGATAGTTGAAATTGATAGCTTTCAGCATTTTCAACTGATCTCCATTCCCCTTTTATTGAAAGGGAATCAATACCGTAACCGGCAATTCCATTCCTCTCAGGTATTCGAGGTATATAATTCTCGCCACTAACGGTCTTAAAAGT
>CALKUG010000492.1 GCA_937996765.1 uncultured Ignavibacteria bacterium | reverse complement strand
AGTTTCCCGATTTTATTTGAAGGCGAGCTAAAATTTAAAATGGTTCGTGATTCTCGCTCTCTCTACAGCATTTTTTACTGGCAGGATAATAAAGTTTCAACTTCTCTTACATGGAGCGATTTGAAAGGGTACTATTATCAATAGGCCAATTGTTGCTGCCGGTATTTTAGTTTTTGTTTCGTTGTTGTTGGCTGCGTGCACTAATCCTTTTGCCCCTGAAATTAACTACGACGACTCCTCAACCTCAGGTGGAATTAGTGACCTTACCGTTACTTCGGGCATATTTGAGAATTTGCAAAAAGCGTATGCTTTTAAGGATACATTGATTTATGGCGAAATGATTGCATCTGATTTTGTTTTTACTTACCGCGATTATGAAATGGGGTTTGATGTTACTTGGGGTAGAGAGGATGAAATGAAGACTACGGCAGGACTCTTTCAAAACTCGGAGCGGCTTAACCTGATTTGGAATAATGTTATCTCATCCAGCGAGGATTCGCTTAATGCATCAATAATCAGGAGTTTTAATTTAACTATTACTTTTAATCCCGCCGATATTGTTCGAGTTGATGGCAGGGCGAATTTAACTTTGAGAAGAAATACCGATACCGGCAAATGGCAAATTGTTAAATGGGTTGATGAAAGCGGAAATTAGAAAGAGATGTTATGAAGAATAGAACAGTAATTAATATTGTTTTGACTGTTGCTGCTCCGTTTTTAGCTTTGTTGCTTTTGGTGTTAACCAACATTGATAACTCCATAGATAAAAATTCTGAAGGAATTCTAAACGCTCTTTTCCCCGCTGAGCCCGATACATCCATTGTACTTATTGAAATTAACGAAACCGACATCAAACAGTTGGAGTGGCCGCTGCGTAGAAATTACTATGCGTTACTTGTAAGGGCACTCACGGAATTAGAAGCAAAAAAGGTTGGCATTGAAGTATTTTTGGCTTCGGGTTACTCGTCGCAACAACTTTATAATGATTTGTTATTAGATGAGATTAAAAAATCAGATCGGGTAGTTCTTTCTGCTATTACTTCGGAATTAAAAGAAAACTTTTCCTCGGATACATTAGAGCTACCCGAACCGGCGCTAATGGATAATACGTTACCAATCGGGCATATTAATTATCTCGAGGTGCCACGTTATACGGTTCCATTAAAGGTTTCTGTGAACGGGAGAGTTATCAACTCCTTAGCTGCCGAGTTAGCAGGGAAGTCCAATGAATCAGAATCACAAGTTATTACCGTAAACTTTAGATCGGAATCGGAGAAATTCAAACGCATTTCACTTTTAGATTTTTTTGAAAGATATGAGCAAGAGCCCGAAGCACTCAGTTTTATTAAAGGGAAAACTGTAGTTATCGGGGTTACCGATCCGGGCTTAAGTAAGCTTATCACCACTCCCACCAAAGAGACTCTATCCGGAGTTTTTTTGCATTTATATACCCTCGATACAATTTTAAAAAATCAAAGTATCTCAACTTCGTTTGAGATACCCATAGCAATAGTGTTATCGCTTTTCTTTTTGAGTATCGGGTTTATTGCCCCTAAGCAAAAATTGTACATAGCATTAGGTGTAGGAGCCATTACCGTTATAGCTTTCCCGATTCTTTATCTGTTTTTTGCCATAACCGTTCCGATGAGCTTTGTAATTCTTCCGCTGTTGTTTATGGCTATAGATGCAGGTCTCCAAAAATATACCGAAACCAAAACCGAGCTCGATTTGAGTTTGGAGGAATCAGCCCTTCTGAAAAATTTACTTGGCACCAAGGAAAAAGAACAACTCCTTATAGAGCAATCTCTGGGCAGAATGCACGGAGAGGAAAAAAATAACTATGAACTGATGTTGCTTAAACTGAAGGAAGAAATTGAGCAACTCCGAGCTCAGCAAAATGATTTAAAGCCGTTTGTGCTTGATGAGAAATCACGCAGACCTAAGATGTTTCATGGGATACTGTATTACTCCCCGATTATGGAACAACAAATAACCATGATTCAAAAAACTGCCCCACAAGATGTAACGATTCTTATAATGGGTGATAGTGGTACGGGAAAAGAACTTATAGCAAAAGCGATACACGAGCTTAGTCCAAGAAATAAACAGCGATTTGTTGCCGTAAACTGCGCAGCACTTTCTTCTTCGTTGCTCGAAAGTGAGCTGTTTGGCCATAAAAAGGGATCATTTACCGGCGCTGTGAGCGATAAACAAGGAAAATTTGAATATGCCGACGGAGGTACCATATTCCTTGATGAAATAGGTGAAACCAACGATGCCTTTCAGGCAAAATTACTGAGAGTATTGCAATCAGGTGAGATTTCAAAAGTTGGTGCTGAGCAAACTCAGAGAGTTAATGTGCGGGTAGTGGCAGCAACAAATAAACAGTTACCACAGTTGGTGAAAGAGAAAAAATTCCGCGAAGATCTATTTTACCGTTTGAATGTTATTCAAATTCAACTCCCCTCCCTTTCTGAACGTAGGGAAGATATTCCTTACCTCACTGATTATTTTGTCCATAAGGAGTCGCCTGAAATGGAGATTTCCTCGGCTGCTGTGGAGCAACTTGCAAAAGCTGAGTGGAAGGGCAATATTAGGGAGTTGGAATCCATAGTGAAACGTGCAGTTATTTTGGCAAAAGCCGAGGGGCGGGCTTCGGTTCAGTTGCAGGATTTACCCGATACATTGGTGGTGCTCGAACGTGATCAGATTGGTGAGGTTATTTTATCAACCTTGCGTGCCAAACAATTTTCGCATAATTCTATTTCAGAAACGGCAAAAGAGTTGGGCAATATTCACAGAGGTTTAGTTACCGAGCATCTGAGAGGACTCTTCTTTAAAGAATACGTGCTACAAGGTTTTGATTTTGAAAAGGCCGTAGAAGTTTTGGCGGGAATAAGTGAAAAACAAGTGATTGAAAAATTGACCTCAAAGGTCGAAAAATACCTTACCAACGTTCAGGAAGATGTTCGAGATGCAAAAGGCAAAGGTTTTGAAGAAACTAAGCTAACAATGACAGCAAAGTATAAAAATCTTCCGCGACAGTATCATAATCATCTGGATGCAGTTCTTCGAGAAATGATAAGTAGAGGGTAAAAGAGTTATTCAGTCATTTTAAGGGGAGTTCCGTCATTTCATATTTATCCGCCATGTTTGTAACCTATTGTAAAATAACAAGTTAATGTGTTTGTGCCACTTGGCACGCCTTGTGCACTGTTTTGAGCAAAGTAAAAAACATTTACGTTTTGTACAACACAACAAAATAAATCACAAAGGATACAGCAATGATTAACGCACAGAAAACTCGCCTCATGGTACTGTTTATGTTATTTGTTACCATGTTTTTACTCACCGGATGCTCTGAAGATTCAGGCATAGTTAACAACACAGCAACTTCCGACAAAGAAGCATTATTAAATGTTGTTGAAGGTGACCCTGATATACAATCGTTCGAACCCAACTATGATGAAGGTGCAGAAATGACACTCATGATGGGAAAAGTTGACCAAACAGTTTACCCGATTCGTTTCAGAAGAAATATGAAACTTATTAGCCGCGACATCGAAATGACTGTTGCCGGAGATACAGCAATTGGTAAGGTTACAAAAGTATTTGAAGGAACCTTAACACTTGCTCTCTCCTACGATGAAGCCGCAATGGGTGATACCTCGGCAATAGACACTACCATTACAAAAACTTTTACTTCGACTGTTACCAGTATGGTTATTTTCGAGAAAAGACCAAGCCGCGGCCCACAAGATGACTCTACCAAACAATTCCGCGATTGGAGAGTAAAAGCTATGTCGCTTCCTGAAGGTGGAACAGCAACTCAATTAGCAGAAATTAAAAAAGTTGAAGTCTTTTTTGCCAACAATGATTCACTTTCAATCACTGACCCAAATTCGTACTTCATCGGTAGAGACAAACGCATGAGAAAACAAATTCCTAACCTCAACAGAGGTGAAGCAAGTCAGTTAAGAGTAACCGTGGTTTCAGCAGTTGCAGATACTGATATGGTAGTATTGAATTTTGGCAGACACATTAAAGGCGGTCTCTTGGGTAAAAGACGCTTAACCATGGTAAGCTCAATTTTCAACGGAACAGCGTACGAAAAAGTATATACCTTGGATTGGACAACCAATCAGTTCCCAGGCTCGAAGCATGCAATTATTTCGGTTATGCCAATGAATGTGCTCACAGATAACGCAACGGCGGTTACCAGTAACGCATGGGGCATACCTTATATAGTTAAACCATAACTTCGGTTGGTTAAGTAACACACTACCGGTCTCCTTAACACACAGGAGACCGGCTTTTATATTAAAAGTAAATAGCGTAAATTTATTGTATGGAATCGGCAATGAAAACATTAGTAGTACTTGGATTTTCTTTAATCCTGCTTGGATTAGCGGGTTGTAATGAACCCCTACCCCTTGCAATTGTTAATGATGTATCGGGTAGTAGTTCCACCACGGTTGAGGTAATTTCGCAATCGGGTTCGGGTTTAGACGGCGTGGGGTACGACTCACTCGGTGGAATTAATTCGATTCCCAAATCAACCACGCTTATCAATATGGTGGGGATTAAAAATACCATCTATGGTAATACGACACAACAAGCTACTGCCACGGTAACCATTTTTGATTTATCATCTCCTGTTTACTTGAATAATACCCTATTAGGTTACAAGAGTTTGACCCCCGGAGATGTGTTTTTCAAAGGTATAAAAGCCGAGGTTGCCCCATATCGAATAAAATTACGAGTTGGCGGAACTCGTAGAGATACAATAATCGGTAAGCAATATGTTTTGGGTGGCGGAATTGGCTCTTCAATTTTTGCGAATAATTTTCCGTACAATAAAGAAATTGACATAGCATTTAAATCATTATCTCTCAATCATACTTTTTTAGTCTCCACACCCGAGGAAGTTAAAGCTAAATTAATAATCAAAGGTGGTGTTAAAACCAATAATTTGACCATTGCCTTGGAATGGAATGGAGATAGCGAAGACTCGGTACAAATAATTATGGGAGGAAGAGAAAAAGGTAGTCTGGATATTATTCCCATATTCAGAGTGGTTGTACCCGATAACGGCAAATTTCAATTACCTGAAGCCATTGTTAAAAACTTCCCCTATAATAGACACGAGTTTATAACGTTTTCTGTTATTAGAAACCGATTCTATCGTGGCAATGTTGGTGGAGTATTGAAGGATTACCATGCCTATGCCACGAGCATACATAACATATCAATTGCAATTCCTTAATCGTAATTATCTTAGGATTTGTATGTTGTTAATGTTTTCCGTTGGGATTGCACCCAAATCATTTTCGCAGACGTTGCTGAACTCCGAAGTTCAGTATCTGTATAATAGACAGAGTCTTGTGACACAATCACTGGAAAGTGGATTTAGTGAATTGGGTAAAGTGCGTGATTGGGAACTGGTTATTGGTTATCGGTCGCAATTAGTATCGGGCGGATTCAGGGGATTTAACCGAGTGGGCATATCCAAAAGAGTAGGGAGACACGGATTTTACGCGGAGATTGTTCCCCAACGAAGTATGAGCTTTTCTTACGAATCGCCAACTACCATTGTTACAACAGATACATTAGAAATTCCTTCGAAAGAATCAACTCAACTCTATGCCGAAGAACGCTTTGGTTTTGGCTATAGCATCATACCCTACAATGGGCTTTCGTTTGGACTTGCAGTTCGTTCATTTTCTCAAAGTATCACTAACGAAAAACCCACTCCTGTAATCGAGGATACGTTAAGCTACATTGTAAACGAAAAAAGCACTTACAATCAAAATTTGTTACGGGTGGATCTTTCCGCACAGTATAGCATTTATGATAATCTGTTTGTTGGTGTGGCTGCGCATAACCTTGGCAATATTATGTTTAAGGAGGAAACGCTTACGGGAGTTGATTACGCTTTGCGATTTCCCAATCAATATTCGATTTATAGCGGATGGCAACCTTTTCACTCAACAAGTTTCTTCCTTTCCTACGAAACAGATAATTCTTATATAGTGGCTTTATCACAAGGGTTTAATTTTTTTGGTGGCACTCTCGAAATGGGTGTCGGTGGTTTTAGAGAGAGCGAGCGTAAGGGTGCATTGAGCGGTTTACAGGCGGGCTTACGATGGGAGCTTTATCCTTTTGCCATTTCGGTTTCCGGCTTAACCTACTTCAATCGGAGGCCCTCTACTATTGGACTTAAGAACTTTTTAGAAGAAGGTGTGAACAGCCTCGAAAATAATCGGTTTTCTGAAAACAGTTTTAGTTTCACCTTAAGAACCGCTGTTGATCTGACTACAATTCCAAAAATAAAAGTGATTGATTCCGAAGTAAAAGAAGAGATTTACCCAACTTTAGGAGAGCATTATTTGTTTGAGCCATTTGCATCGGCCTTAGTTA
>CALKUG010000491.1 GCA_937996765.1 uncultured Ignavibacteria bacterium | reverse complement strand
GTGGAGGTGGCGGGAGTCGAACCCGCGTCCGAAATTAAGATCCTAAAAACTTCTACGTGTGTAGTTTATCTTTTGATCTTGACTTTGCAACTCCGATAAACAGGATTTGCATTGCCACAGTTTGAACTTTTTAACTCTCATTGCCCAAACAAGCATTGAGTAGCGATCACATCTGAACGGCGCTTCAAATGTACCGGTGTGAGAAGTACAAGTGAAACGGCTGTTAATTAGTTAAATTAAGCAGCGAGGGCGTAATTGTCGCCTGATATTGTTTTCCCGCTTTTTTAACGTGCTCTCGGGGAACACGACACGCGATTCAAAGTCTCATTAACCCCGTCGAAGCCAATTTCACCCCCATATATTTAACTTGGAATATCTTGGGGTTGGCAATTACGGTTTTAAGTTACTTTTACTTAAAACTGTTTTCAAAGAACTATTGCAAATATACTACTTATTATCGGATATCTGCTTATGCATCTTTTAGAGTGATTTGTTTGCAGATTTTCCAGAACCGGTATTAGAGAAGTATTTACTCTACTCTTTTTCCCATTTGGTATCAGGAACTCCGGCTTTGTGATTCTCGTATCGGGTAAGTACAAACAACAAATCACTTAAACGATTGAGAAATACTATTGTGTTGGTGTTTACTTCTTCGGCATGCGAGAGTGCCACTACATCACGTTCTGCTCTGCGGCACACGGTTCTGGCTACGTGCAACTGTGCGGCACGCTTGGTTCCGCCGGGTAATATAAAATACTTTAAGGGCTCAATAGCAGCGGTGTATTTATCTATCAGATGCTCAAGCTCGGTTATAAGTTCTTCGGATATTCGTGGGATGGGCACGCGACTCGTTGTGTAATCTAATGGTGTTGCAAGGTCGCTGCCTAAATCGAATAAACGATTCTGTAAACGAACTAAAAACTCACCAGACTCACCATCTCCCGGGTCGGTTAATGCCAGTCCTATTATTGAGTTGAGTTCATCAACGGTTCCGTAGGATTGTATGCGTAGTGAATCTTTTGCTACGCGTTTTCCGCCATACAGCCCTGTTTCACCTTTATCGCCGGTTTTGGTGTAAATTCTAAATGTCATCGGTTATCCCACTATTGTTAGCGGTATGTTTTTATCGCCCGCTTTTACTAAAAGTTTTGCTTGTGTTTCTGTGTATCTTTTACGAATTATTGCCAATCCGTTGTTGGATATGGTTGCTACTTTTTTCTCTTTTACTAAAGTTGTAAGCACTCCGGCATCATTGCCCTGCTCATCTATAACGGGCAGCGGCACATCAGATTCGGCAGGGATTTCAGCTACAGAAACCTTCACTAATCGTTTTTGAACTTTGTCGTAGGTATCTAATCGGGCAATAACTTCCTGCCCGATATAACATCCTTTTGTGAAACTGATATCTTCTGCCAACCCTACTTCGTGCGGATTGAACTCATCGCTGAGCTCATTTTCACCAGGGATGGAATGTTTTAATCGAAAATGGGTGTAGGCATCCGACCCAATTACTGCAAAGCTAAATATACTCTGCTCACGTTTGGCTGCGGTTAACAAAATTTCAATGTCTTTTAATCCGCCGTTTATGAGATACGATTTCTTTTCTGTTTCGGCGTTCAACTTCACTACAGTAAACAAACGATTTTCTGCGGCAAAAGTGCCTGATGTGTTGGGGGCTAAAAACTCGAGATTACGCCCAAACAGCAGTACTAAAAACGATTCGGCTTGTGCACCATACACTTCGAGTGTTGCAGTTTTGCCTAAGGTATTCTCAATTTTAACATCATCGGCAATAACATATCTCTCTATCCAATGGGTAACCCTTTGAGCAGATTGAGGTGAACAGAATAAGAGTATGGAATCCTGCCGACGGAGCACAGTCACCCTATCTAAAATTCTACCTTTTTCGTTGGTGAACAACGTAGGCCGCGCTTCGCTGAGTTTAAGATCTTTAAGAGCGTTTGTAGTTATACGATGTAAAAAATCGAGCGCATCACTTCCGGTTAATTCAACTAATCCGGTTGAAACATCACGAAACCCAACACCTCGTTTTAGTGCGGCAAATTCTTCTTCAAACTCACTAAATTTTGTGAATTCTTTTCCATTGAAAAAATCACCGTTTGTAAACCCTTGTTCAATAAAAAAGTTAACTAACGGCGATGTAGCTTTAAGATTCATAGTTTGTAAAATTTATTCTTTTGATGGGTGATACCTTTTAACCAACAGAATAAACAGGCAAAAGATTCTTTGCCTGTTTATTTGTTATATCAATAAGGTCTCCAGTGTTTAGGGTTACGGACACTGAAGTATGCAGTATCTTTCCAGATAAATGTTACTGAATCAATTATTCTCGATGAGAGACTATCATCCACAAACACATATTCAACATAATCGGGATATTTGTCGTTGTTTGCGTTGGTCATGGTTCGTTTAAAGTTTAGACCTTCATAGGTCATCATAAGATGCGGAACCGAATCAATACCTCCGGTAAAGAAGTAGTTAAAATCGAGATGACCGCGTCCTTCTGCAAAATAGATGTTCACTTTTATATACTCTTGATTCCAATCGGGGAACTTCTGGTACATAAACTTGTTAAAACCGCCATGGCGAGGTACAATTACATCCCATATTTTGGTCCACTGGTCGTTAGCACCACGATATTGCCCAAGGTACATAATTGCCGTACCTAACTCTGTTGAATCGAAATCAATAAAGCTGGTGTAATAACCTATGATATTATCCATTTCCACAATTCGGTTATCATCGGGTTTACTTGTGGTAAGAATGCCATACACAATTGTACTATCACCTTTTTTGCGGTAAATAACTGCCTCGGGCTGTGTTTGTAGTTGGCCTACTTCATCCACAGTCATGAGAAACGAACCAGCGGGGTAGTTATCCAAAATCCACATTGCAAGCGAAAGTGTATCGTTGGTAAAACGATTTTTGGATTCTTTCATTCTGTTTTCAATATTTCTTCTATAGGCACCCATTTGTGTCATATCCTCTTCGCCTTGCGAAGCTGCAGTAGTGGTATCGGTTGTTACCTCAGGTTCCTCTTCGCCGCAACCTGCAACTAATGAGAATCCAAACACTACAAGTGCAAGCAGATAAAATAATTGATAACTATTTTTTTTCCTGTTCATCTTTTTTTTTTTTTATTATTAAATTTAGACTATTTGCTACCTGCAAACTCTTTCATAAATAACGCCGAACTCTTGATTCCGAGTTCAAAATGTTTGAGATTAAAATGCTCGTTTGGTGAATGCAGGTTTTCGTTATTTAAACCAAAACCCATAAGTACAACGGGCGCTTTAAGCAATTTAGCAAATGTATGCACAATCGGAATGCTTCCACCCTCGCGGATAAAAACAGTTTTTTTGCCAAATGCTTTTTCCATTGCTTTTGAAGCTGCTACTGTTGCAGAAGAATCCAATGGCGTAAGCACAGGGTTTCCGCTATGTAGCTGATGAACTGTAACTTTTACTGTTTTAGGAGCTATATTTTTAATATGCTTTGCAAAATCTGACATTACCTTTTTGGGGTCCTGCCCCGGAACCAAACGCATACTAATTTTTGCAGTTGCTTTAGAAGGGATAACTGTTTTAGCACCTTTACCTGTAAAGCCGCCAAAAATTCCGTTACAATCCAACGTTGGGCGAGCCCATAATCTTTCGAGTGTACTAAACCCTGCTTCACCACTTAACTCGGTGAGTCCGATTTCTTTACCAAAAGCTTTATCCGAAAATTTAAGTGTTTTAATAGCTGCACGTTCTTTGGCGGTAAGTTTAACTACAGTGTCATAAAAATGAGGAATGGTAATTTTACCTTTAGCATCGTGCAGTTGCGAAATCATTTTAGCAAGAACATTAATAGGGTTAGCAACAGCGCCACCATAACTTCCCGAGTGCAAATCGCGGTCGGGACCTACCACTTCAACTTCGCAATAAGCCAAACCACGTAAGCCGTATGTAATGGTTGGTAATCCCGGGGCATACAAGGCTGTATCCGATATTACCACTGTATCACACTTTAATAAATCTTTATTGTTTTTTACAAATGGTTCAAGATTTCCACTTCCAATTTCTTCTTCACCTTCGATTACAAATTTTACATTCAGTGGTAAACTACCAAGTGTTTTAAAAAGCGATTCTACAGCTTTGATGTGTGTATAAACTTGACCCTTATCATCAGTTGCACCACGAGCATATATTTTTCCATTTTTTATTACGGGGTCAAAAGGTTGACTATCCCACAATTCGATGGGGTCAAC
>CALKUG010000490.1 GCA_937996765.1 uncultured Ignavibacteria bacterium | reverse complement strand
AAGAAGAGGCCGGATTAGATAACTCACTACATGGTGAAGTTGCCTACGAGCAAGATTAAAAGACACTTAATGAAGGTTTAAAAGAACTATACAAAGCCCCGAGTTCTGTGCACGGGGCTTTGTGTTTTAAATTTACTTTTTAACGGAACGCATTGCAGCCATTCCAAAATTGGTAAACAAAGCAGTTTCGAGTGTTTCCAATTGATCGTTGTAAGGTGCTACTGCCGCTCCCATTCCAACAAAATCAACAGGGGTTCTAAATGGTTTTTCACCATAAGGTTTTTCGATTAATTCCAATACTGCATCCGCAACTGTTTGAGGATTTTGCTGAGGGTTATTTGCTAAGAATTGCTCGAAACCTGCCAAAGCTTGTCCTGGTACATTTGCAAACTCGCCATATTCACCAACTCGGCTTAAATCTGATGGCTTCATAAGATTTTCAGTGAATGATGTCGGGAAACCTCCTGGTTCAACAATACAGTTTTCAATTCCGAACCCAGAAAGTTCTATGCGGTAATTAGATGCCATTGCTTCGAGAGCCCATTTGCTTGATTGGTAAGGACCGTAGAACGGCATGGCAACACGACCCAATAAGCTGGAAGTGTAAATAATGAGACCTTTACCTTGCTTGCGAAGGAATGGAACTGCTTCTCTGTTAACCCGTTGAACACCAAAAACGTTAATTTCAAACAAACGTTTGTAATCTTCAACCGTAAAGAACTCTTGCATACCTAAAACGCCAACGCCGGCATTGTTGAATACTACATCAAGTCCGCTCATAAGCTCTATAGCTTTAGCAACTCCTGCATCCACACTCGCATCATCGGTTACATCCATTTCAATAACGTGTACACCAAGAGCTTTAAACTCTTCTGCGGTTGCAGCATTCCTGCCACTTACATCGCGCATTGTTGCAGCTACAGTATATCCTTTAGCAGCAAGTGTTTGAACCGATAATTTTCCAAAACCCGATCCTGAACCGGTAATTAAAATCTTTTTATACATGGCACATGTTCTTTCTGTAATTATTATATGAAGATTGAGGTAAGTACTATTACTAACATCCTTCGAGTAAAAATAATTCCTTTTTTAAGCGCACCAAATAATGCTTAAGGATTAAATTTTATGTAATAGTTTCTTAACAATTTTGTAACACTATGGTCAAAAAAAATGCCCTAATTTTCATTTGTACACTTTTTTTAATCACAACCATAGTAAGGCAATGAAACTCATTAAACTATTTATATCCTTAGGATTCTTTTTAATTTTTTGTGCTGTTACATCGGCTCAAGAAAAAGGAACCATTTCCGGTATTATAACCGATAACGTTACTAACGATCCGCTCCCCGGAGCAAACATAGTAATTAGCGAATTGACTTTTGGATCAACCTCAGACCGTTATGGCAATTATCGTTTAAACGGCGTTCCTGTTGGTTCATATACCATTTCCATCTCCTACCTTGGTTATACCGCTGAATCAAAGCAGGTTCAAGTATCTGCAGGTTCAAATCAAGTTATCAACTTCTCAGTAAAGCCCGGTTTTGTAGAAACCGAAGAAGTTGTAATTGAAGGCCTCCGCCAGGGACAAACCCTCGCTCTCAACATTCAGAAAACAG
>CALKUG010000489.1 GCA_937996765.1 uncultured Ignavibacteria bacterium | reverse complement strand
AGGAATATCACTTTCCGGTGAAGATTGCTTTATCCTCAACTGTAGAAGGCATGTTGGATGATATGAATTTGGTGGAGCAACTTATTGATCAGGTATATCAGTTCAGCCGTATGTACTGGAAAAGCACCAATCAGCAGAGTTTACCTGTTACCATCAAATACCCTGAAATGGTAGCCGAGATTTACCCCTATTTCCAACACGACAAACTGCCTGACTTCGGGAAGGAGAGTTTGTGGTTTTTGTAAAAGCCTTCAATAAAAATCTGAATTAACAAGCACATCATGGAAATGAACTTGGAAAAAATAGGAGCATACCTTAGGGTTAGCGAGATAACAGAAACCAACAATGCATATTTATTCGATGTGCAGGGTCCTGATGCTAAAATCTATTTTGCAAAAGTTCCCAAAAATCTTGATGCCAGTAGTTCGGCAGCTCGACAGTTTAGTTCGGTATCCCGTCATCTAAAGAAAATCAATAGTGAGTTTATAAACAAAGTGATTGATTCTGGCGATGAAGCTACAGCAGGTTGTTACTTTATGATACTGGAAAAGATTGATAGCGGTAAAACACTGGAACAATTTGTTGCTGCTGAAAATGAGGTTTCTCCCCAATACCTAAAATACATTCTACAAGTTTGGTATAACTGTTCGGAAGCGTTAGACCTTGCAGCTTCAAAAAATATATTTCATAAAGACATCCACCCGAGAAATATCTTAATTACGGAGGATAGAAAACCTGTAATCATTGATTTTGGAATATCATTACTGGAGCACACAATTTCAAAAAGACCAACAGAAAATGAATACACTACACGCTTTTCAGCACCGGAGTATATAAGGAAGGAAGAATCAAAACTTCAAAGTCGTACTGACTTTTATTCTTTATCACTATGCGTTTTGTATTCCTTACTTGGCCATCAGTTATTTTACGAGGACGAGAACAATGAAAGCAGATTGCAAAAGGTGGTCAACTTGTACAAGTCCTATCTTTCTGAAAATGGTTTAATGCAGTTTCATGAGATTTTTAGAAAGTCGTTTGATTCAGACCCCAATAAAAGGTATTTCAGATACACTGAATTGAGAGACGCAATCAATTCATTGTTTGAAGTAATCAACCACACACCCGATAAGCCATTTGCATTACATTTTGAACCTGGCATCAATCCCGTTGAATTTATTCGTGAAATAAACAGCGAAGGTGTATTTATCGCAGTGAATGAATTACGACATCAGGTTCATAAAAATGTAATTGCCAAAATAGCATCTACCAATTTTTACGTAAACCATTGCTTTTTATCCAATAGGGGCAACTGCCTTGAAATTAAAGGATTCAAGAAAATAGATAACCTTGAGCCAAACGAACAAAAAAATCATGCATGGATTTTAGCAAATGGGTTTCAATTAACTAATGTGAACTTTGTGTCTAAA
>CALKUG010000488.1 GCA_937996765.1 uncultured Ignavibacteria bacterium | reverse complement strand
CGTTAGTATAAAACTCGATTTCAAGAATTGTGTTGCCTTGTGCGGACTTTAATTGTTCAATTTCTTTTGTATAGCCAAGTGCTTCGATAGTTTCAAAGGGTCGCGTACCTGAAAAAACACTTCGATATAGTTGATTGTGTAATACAAGCTTACCTGAATTATCAAATATTCCTGCAGCAAGCGGCAAGTCGTTAATTATCTCAGCTAATGCAGATTCAGGGCGTTTATTGCTATTGGCTACAGCTTGCAGATGTTTCTTTTTAGTAAACCCGATTATACCTCTAAAATTCCCTGTTGCATCTATAAGTGGTAGCAGAACTGTTTGCAAACCTTCGGTAGATTTACTGCCTAAAAGAACCGACCCTTCCAACGTAACAACGTTATGTGTCTGTTCAATATGTTTTTGAATGCTTGAATGGAAGGTTTGCATATAGAGAGGTAAAAAGTTCATTTCACTTTTACCCTCTATTCCGCTTGGCTTCATCATAAAAGAAGTGGCAAATCGTTCGTTCACCAAGATATAATTGCCGGTTTCGTTTTTTATCCACAAAGCACCGTCATATTGATTAATCTTTTGGGCTACTCTGTTTTTAGATAAAAATGTAAAAGGATATGATGATTTAACATCTTTTACGAGTTCAGCAAGTTTAACATCACCTGAGAGTATTTCGAGTTCATCATCATTTACTGTTAAACGAACACTTTTACCACCTGCCAAATCTGTAGCAGTGTTGTAAACGGTAACTAATACATAATATTCGCCGGCAGGTGAACGATAGGGAGAGATATTAAACTCTCCTTTAATCACATCTTTTGTAGATAAAGTTAGCTGTAGATATACACTCTTGGAGAAATTGAGATTTGTTTGAGTTAAAAAAGTACTTTGTATTTTTTCGTGTTCCGAACTTTCAAACAAATCAAAAAAAGCAACGTCCTCGCCATGTATGTTAAAAATACTTTTCGCACTAAGCGTAGCAACCCTTATATGACCAAAATGGTCAAGTACGAGAAAAGGCATTGGCAGTCCAGCTGCCAGTGCCTCTAAAACATCTTGCTCTATTTTATCAAATTGAGGCATATAACCTATGGTATTCGGATACTTGCACTATTACTTGCATTTGAACTTAAGGTACCGTCACTTGCAATAATTCGATAGAAGTATAACTGTCCTGATACACCTGTCTTATCGGTGAAAGTAGTAATATCAGAACCTAAAGTAGCTATTTCTGTATAACCACCTGTGGCACCTGTCTGACGCTCAACTATATTAATGGTCTCATGGATGCTATTATCCTTCCACGAAAGTTTTACGCCCACTGCTGCGGTATCCCAAGCAGCTGTCAAGCCCGAAGGAGCATTCATATCGTAGCTATAAGGTCTTGCAGAAATGGTTGAAGAATAAGCAGAATCGCTTCCGGTAAAAACACCAACTCTGTAATTATAATCCACGCCAATACTCAAACCACCTGTAGAATCCACAGTGGTAGTAGTGTTAGGCGGAAGAATTAACAGATCATTCCATAGCGATGAGAATTGCGATTTACGTTGAACTTTCATAAAGTTCTCGTTATCCGAATTATCTCTCCAGTTCAACCTAATTTTCTGTGTACCAAGAGCTGTAGCTGTTAAATTAGTTGGAGGAATAATACCAACTGAACCCTGACCACCTAACGAATTGATGATGTTGCTAAATGATGAGGTTCCGTATGGACTAATGGTTCTAATTTTGTAATAGCATATAATCCCTGGTCCAGGCAAAGTATCATTCATATTAAAAGTTTTAGCCGTAACTTCACGATGGAGAACGTAAGCATTGGACTCAGTTGTTGCAACTGCGCGCCATATTTCGTACTTGGTAACGAACTTAGAAGAATCGCTCCAACGAAGATTTAATAAGTCTGATGTTATTGCTAAAACAGTGAGATTATAAGGTGAACTTGGAGGATTCAAGCCAACAAAAATATTATCAATTTTGTTGCTTGCTACCATATTGTTTCCCAAATCATAAATCTTGAGCTGCAAGCTTACACGTTTGCCTACTTGTGTAGAATCTATATCCCAATAAACTGTTGGTCTTGTTCCGTCGGTTTTACCATCGTAACTGGCGGTAAGAATATCGTTAACAAGCAACTCAACACGTTTTATGCCCTGATCGTCATAAGCATCATAAATCACTTCTCTTCTACCGGGCTTTACCGTGTCACCGGCTGCTGGGGAATAAAGTGTAATACTTGGTGGAATTGCATCACTTGAACCGGAATCGGCACATCCTGAAAGGATTAAAGTGGAAATTGCTAATACTGCTATTAAAGTTATTCTTTTAATGTTCATAATCCTGCGGTAGTCTTATTTTCTGATGTAACAAAATCTATATAATAAATTCGGCTCTCGTTTTTCTGTAATTTTTCAATTCTCAGCATGAGAGTGCGACTTTCCTTCTCATAAGTATAGGCCGGGAGTTTAGTTCCGATGATTTCAGCTGAGATATTAAACTTCTGAACATCGGAAGTAAAGTTAATGGGAACTGCAAAATCCTGCATTGTTCCGCCACCAACATTTGAGAGGGCAACAACAATTCTTCTTGGCCCACGTGCTTCAATGCGCATTTCAACTTTACCCTTTACCTTCCACCAATTATATAAATCAGGAAGATTTGTTACCCACATATTGTTATGAGGTAGCTTCATATAACGAATAATTGTATCCATTACAGCAATATTTGCGGGTGTAAGTTGATAATTTCCGTGACTTTTATGGACATATAAACCGCCTTCAAACTTAAGTCGATCTATATCTTCCTTGTAAGTGTATATTTGAAAATCGTTCTGGTAAAGTCCGTAATCGCGTACAACCCAATAATCATCACGCACGGTTTTTGTGATAACCATTATATCTTTTTCATCTTTGATTATCAGATTAGGAACCGAACGATCTGTAAGTGAATCAGTTATAATGTAGTTATACCCTGCTTGAGCCATAGCGGTCAATGTGTTATCGTCAAATAAACCATACATCGGCTTCATACCCAATACTTTAGAGCCGGTCATGGCTTCAAGTTCACGTTTCGCACTCTTTAGCCTATTTATTTGCTCTTCGAGCGGCATCAATTTATTAGATGTGTCGTTCACCGATTCGAGATAACCTATATCTATAATAGGTGCTAAGTCTCCGTATTTGGAGGCTTCTTTAACTAAGTCCGAACGTGTTGCCCATGCGCCTTCTTCTACTAAAAACGTGGCACGTACTTTATTACGTTGCAAAACAGGGAATAAATTTCTTATATAATCACTACTGTCCGCAGTAATTACAGGTAAAAATAATGAAGCAGCAGTGTGTGCTCCCGGCCAATCTCTTATAAACGCTATCGGAATATCGGCAAGCCAATTCATCATATTATGAACTAACCGATCGAAATAGATGTAATCCTCTTTATCACCTACCATTGAGGTGAGATCAAATCCCATCCAAACAAATTTACCTTTTCCGTAGGTGCCATAAACCATACCCGCAGAGTTAGAAACTTGTTCATCTACAAGTCCGTCATCTTTACGGTAGTTATACCAAAAAGAAACTTGTGTGGAACGTGGCTCCATTACCCTCATTGCTATCGGGAAATCCCAGGTAGCAACTTTAAGAGTAAAACCTGTAGGAATATTAGCAGTAATTGGCAACCCTCCACGAAGTGTATGCAATTGCGTAGGTTGTTGTGCGTTAATTTCACGAGCAAATTGTACGCCTGCTATTTCTGAAAGAAATTCCCAACCTCTCCAACGAGCATCCTCGGAGAATGTTGCGAGTCCCGATGTAATCATCAGCGAGCCACCTTGATCGATATATCGCTTGATTCCGACAACCTGCTCATCAGAAATTGCTTTAGAACCGGGCAGAACAAGAACATCATAT
>CALKUG010000487.1 GCA_937996765.1 uncultured Ignavibacteria bacterium | reverse complement strand
ATGTGTTAATTTAAACCAAGCGCGAGCAAATGCATCGGCGAAAGCTTCGGGATTCTCCCAAAACTTACGTGAGATGGGTTCGTAGATGGGGTCAAATCTTAAGGAGAGATCTGCGGTTGTCATCATAGGGCGATGTTTGATTGTGGAGTCGTGCGCATCAGGAATCATGTGCTCGGGTTTTACATCTTTGGCGAGCCATTGATTTGCACCGGCAGGGGATTTAACCAATTCCCATTCGTACGAGAATAACATTTCAAAATACCCGTTATCCCAAGTGGTAGGATTTGGTTTCCATGCGCCTTCGATACCGCTGGTGGTGGTATGAATTCCTTTACCTGAACCCAGAGAGTTTATCCAGCCAAGTCCTTGAGTTTCCATTGGAGCTGCTTCGGGTTCGGGACCAACCAATTTCGGGTCGCCTGCTCCGTGTGCTTTTCCAAAAGTGTGTCCGCCTGCAACTAAAGCAACAGTTTCCTCGTCGTTCATTGCCATACGCGCAAACGTTTCACGAACATCGCGACCTGAAGCTACGGGGTCGGGGTTGCCATTAGGACCTTCGGGGTTAACATAAATCAAACCCATTTGCACTGCTGCAAGGGGGTTCTCGAGCTCACGATCGCCACTGTAGCGTTTATCGCCGAGCCAGGTATCTTCATTACCCCAGTAAACATCTTCTTCCGGTTGCCAAATATCAGGGCGTCCGCCTGCAAATCCAAAAGTTTTAAATCCCATTGATTCAAGGGCAACATTGCCTGCAAGAATCATCAAATCAGCCCAAGAAATTTTGTTGCCGTATTTTTGTTTGATTGGCCAAAGCAACCGACGAGCTTTATCGAGGTTGCCGTTATCAGGCCAGCTGTTCAATGGAGCAAAACGTTGGTTGCCCGTTCCGCCGCCGCCACGACCATCGGCTATGCGATAGGTTCCTGCACTATGCCAAGCCATACGAATAAATAAACCGCCGTAATGTCCCCAATCCGCGGGCCACCAGTCTTGAGAATCGGTCATTAAAGCAACTAAATCTGCTTTAAGAGCGGTATAATCGAGTTTTTTGAATTCTTCGGCGTAGTCAAAATCTGAACCTAGAGGGTTAGAAGAGGGGGCATGCTGATGTAAAATATTGAGATTAAGTTGATTTGGCCACCAATCTTTATTGTTGGTGCCTCTTCCCGCAACGGGATTACCCACTACAGGGCATTTACTCTCATCACTCATTAATTATCTCCAATCTGAGTTGAAATTGTTATTGTTTTAATCCCTTAAACGTTAGTAGCTCAAGGGGAGTTGATGTTTCAAAATAATGATGCGAAACGTTATACTACAATAACAAAACTGAATAATTAATAGTGCCAAATGCGAGGAAGATAATTTGGAAAGAAAAGGGGAAAATAGCAGATATCATTGACTAAAGAAAAATAGAGTGTTTTACACTTTCGGTAGTATTACAGTAACCAGAGTGCCGGTATTGATAACCGAATTAAAGTGAATTTCGCCCTTATGTTCTTCAATAATCTTATGGGTGATGGAAAGTCCTAAACCTGTTCCTTCGCCGGGGTCCTTGGTTGTAAAAAATGGGTCCATTATTTTCGAAATAATATCCGGACTGATGCCCGTTCCCGTGTCTGATATCTCTACCTTAACATGATTCTCTATCTGGGTGGTTTTTACTGTGATTGTTCCCTTGCTGGGAATTGCTTGACAAGCATTGGTTAATAAATTAATAAATACTTGATGTAGCTTGCCAACATTGCCCTGTATAACCGGGGATTCAGGGGAACACTCTTTTACTAATTCTATTCTATCCTTAATTTTATTATGGAGCATAATCAGGCAATTTCCCAAAATTCCGTTGATATCACAAACCTCATCTTTGCTTTCGTTACGCCTACTGAATTGATTCAAACCTTTTACAATATTGGTAATCTTATTAATACCTATGTTTATTGATTCAAGCAGGAATTTTGTTCTTTCGCTATCTTTACTCCCGTTCTCCAAGAAGTACTCTTCTAAACCATAATAGGAGCCCATGATATAGTTTAAGGGATTGTTTATTTCATGCGCAACCCCTGCCGTCAGGATTCCCAACGAAGCCATTTTTTCTGAATGGATGAGTTTAGTCTGAGTTTCTTTTAAATCATTCAAAGCCTTATTAAGCTCCTCATTTTTTTGCTCTAACTCTTGAGTTCTTTCCTTTACCAGTTTTT
>CALKUG010000486.1 GCA_937996765.1 uncultured Ignavibacteria bacterium | reverse complement strand
GCAGACTATGACTACGAGTATCCAACCATTCCGAATCGTAGAAATATACCGCCCGGACGGAGCTAAGTTTGCACCTTTTCATTACGGTACACCGCAAAGTTACCCATGCAAGAGGTGACCGCCACCTCGGCGATAGTCTGATTTACCCATAACTCACGTTGTTGCATGTATTTTTCTTTTTGCCCGAAATTTTGTTTCTATTTTTAGAAGCCACCCTAATTCTGTAGTGTAAATCCCTACACAATTATTTGATAAAATGACACGTAAGATTGCAAGATTTTTCGACCTTAAGGTGATTAAATTGTTTATATCAAAAATATATTTACCGACTCGCAAAAATTACATAAAAATTTGTTTTTTAATGACAAAAAATCTGCGAGAAGTCCAAAATAGGACATGAAAAAATGAATATTTTCAGCATACCTCGCTTTTTTATTCTGAAACATCAAGCATAACGCTTAAACACAAAACCCTATGAAACGCTTCCTCCTATTACTTGTAGCACTCACCATTATCCCGATTCTTACCGTTGAGGCACAACAACAAAAAGGGCTTTATTTTAAACCTGTCGCTGGTCAATTTATTACGGTTTCTCCCGGAGAATTTCCAAAAGCAGGATCGTTAGAACCGCGACAAACCACACTAACCGTAACAAACCCAACCACTGGCGCAACCAAAGTGGTTTCAGAAAAAGCTCTTAATGGCTCGTTTGGCGAAGGTTTGCGGTATGGCCTTACGGTTGGATATCAATTAGAGAAGCACCTTGCATTAGAATTTGCCGCCACGTACTTTACAGGAAAAAGCCAGTTACTGGTGCAAAAAACGGTAACGGCTGGCACAACCACCCTTTTGGATTTAAAGGCAGAAAGCAACGCCGTTGCAGCAGAAATTGCACCCGCTTTTATTGTAGGTTTTCCTTGCAAGCACAAAATGAATCCTTATGCCCGTATCGGAGTTATTTTACCTGTTTATGGATATTCGGAAGTAAATACTACCGCAAATGACCTTACGGGTAGTGTAGCAGCAACCATAAATCCCTTGTTTAAAGCAGCAGAACTATCTCGCACCGAAAAGATACAGCCTAATCCTACCCTTGGCTTTATAGGGGGCTTAGGTCTTAATATCCCTCTCGGGGATAAGTTAGGAATTACTGCCGAATTGGAATACCGCAATACACCCGTTAGTTCAAAATCCAAAGAAATGACCGCATTTTCGGCAATGGGTACTCTGGCAAATGGCACAAAAATTCCCGTTACCATGGATCAGATGCCAACGTATCTCAAAAATGTAAACTATCAAGATGAAATTACCGAATCTTCTAACGTGCCGGGCCATATTGGATTTGATGCTAACAAGCCCGGAAACGAACTGAAATCTTATATCAACATCGGTGGTTTAGGTGCTGTTATTGGGATTCGACTGAATTTCTAAACACTTCCTCATGCGGTAGATATGACAGGCGTGCATGTTGTGTGCGCCTGTTTTTTTGTAAAGAAGTGTTACCCAATGTGATTTATGGGTTTTAAGTCATCTTTTAAAGAATAATATCCTTGAAATTGGTCTAATTTCTCCTTGAAGCACTTCAAGGCAATCGGCTTTCGATAGGCACAATTACCGGATTGAAGGCAATGAAGAAGATACCATCCCGCTGGTACTTAATCCAGACTATAGACCTCCAAGTCATGGCTAAAACCAACTGTGGAGTCCGCTAAAAACAACCCCAAGCTGAAACACAAGGTTAATTCCAAGTTGAAAAAAAATAGGTCATAGACATCAAACCAACTTAACACCGCTCGTCTGAAAGGAGACATAAAGCAAGTAAAAACAATACCAAATACCCAAATCAACGCTACCCTTTTCGGCGGAGAAGAAAGCACAAAAAAATACTATATAACACCAACACTCAAAAAAGGACTTTAGCCGTGACGATCACCCAACGTGTATGCCGTG
>CALKUG010000485.1 GCA_937996765.1 uncultured Ignavibacteria bacterium | reverse complement strand
CTCTTAAAATAATCCTTAACGAATACGGTATTAAACTTAAAGAAGGCACCGTGTATTCGATAACAGTAACGGGTAACAGAAAAGAAGATCAAATTCCCATAACAATACTCACAGAGCCGACACACGCTATACGCATAGTAGATGGTGAGAATAATGGAACCGCCCGCAACATTCCCATGGTCCCGGGAGAGCATAGATTACGCATCGAAAAACCCGGGTATGCGAGTCTGGATACCCTTATAAAAGTATCCACTGAAAATGCAATATTTGATTTTAGATTGGTGAAAAGTAATCCCGTTCCTGTTACGATTACTTCTTCACCGCGGGAGGGAGAGTTGTTTTTGAATGGAGAATCAAAAGGAGTAACTCCCTTTGCGACATTTTTACAACCGGGAAAATATATTGCTCGTGTTGTATCACCGGGATATTTGGATGAAAGCATTGAGTTCACCATAGAAATTGGTAGTCCTAAAATAGAGAGGACCATTCTTCTTAAAAAAAGCACAGCAACGGTAACAGTAAGTGTTGCACCTATGGATGCACAACTCTCCGAAAATGGAGTGCCCATAAATGCAGGAACCCGAGAGTTAAACCCGGGTAAATACCTTTATCGTGCAATAAAATCAGGTTATTTCCCCGCTGAAGATTCCATAGTGGTAAAAAGCGGAGATGTTGTTTCAAAGTCACTCGTACTTAATAAAAGCACAGCAACAATAACAGTAAGTGTTTCACCTATAGATGCACAACTCTCAGAAAATGGTGTGCCTATCAATGCAGGAACCCGAGAGTTAAATCCGGGCAAATACCTTTATCGTGCAATAAAATCAGGTTATTTCCCAGTCGAGGATACTATCGTTATTAAAAGCGGAGATGTCATTTCAAAATCTCTTGTGCTTAAAAAAAATGCAGGTTCTTTAACAATTACAACTCAACCCTCAGATGCAACTATTTCTGTAAATGGCGAATCGTTTAAAAGCGGAGTGACAAGGGAAGTATCACCGGGAACCTTTGTAATTCAGGTTTCGTCAACAGGGTATAAATCGGAAGAACATGTTGTAGAAGTTAAACTCAATGAGGAAAAAAAGGAGTCATTTTCACTTCAATCTGTAAACGGTACTTTACAAGCTGCCATTTTGCCCGGGAATGCAAAAGTGCAAATAAGAAAAAATAATGTAATCTTGTATTATGAGTTGGGATCGTTCATTAAGGAATTACAAATTGGCGATTATGAAATAGTAGTTTATGCATCGGGATATGTTGCCGAAGTAAAAAAAATCACGATTAGAGAAAATCAGGTATCAGATTTAAGTGTTAGACTAATAGAAGGTGGGTCAGGTTACTCAGATAGCGAAAATGTAAAAGTGAGTGATCAAAGGGTAGTTGCAGTTATTGGCTCTCTGATTGTGCCGGGAATAGGTCAAATTGGAACAGGAAGCACGATTCGAGGCCTATCATATCTTACGCTCGTAGCGGGGGGAGTTGCAACCTATTTTCTTTCGAAAAGCAGTTACGATACTAACATTGAAGCATACAACTTGGGACTCACAAACTATCAGATCTTACCAACAAAAGCGAAATATGATGAAATTACAGTGCTTTATAACGATGCAAATAAATATCGCACTCTATCAGCTATTGCACTTGGTACAGCCATAGGTGTTTATGTAGTAGCTATTGCTGATGCAATTTTATTCACATCGGAAAGAGTGACCATTGCTCAAAATAAACAGTATGAACTAATACCCAATATCACCTCTGAGTTTACCGGACTTTCGCTAAAAGTATCGTTTTAGGAGATAAGTGAAATGCCAAAAATTCAATTAAATGTATCCGTAACCGTTTTTCTGTTGTTTTTAGCGTTAGTAAATCTATCGTGTTTGGAAGCACCAAATGACCTTATCCCTTACTCTGAGATTAAGGGTGTTGTAAAAAATAATTATGGTGAACCACTTAAAGATGTTCAAATCACTACCGACCCGTTTACAAAAACCATTATTACGGATGCAACAGGAGAATTTAAAATTATTGGCATCGGAAGTTTTATCGTAAAAGCAGTTTACAGTTTTAATGATAAAAACTATATCGTAAAAAACAATTATGTAGCAACAGCAAATAGTTCAAATTACGAAATAATTATTGATGGATTTGGTGAGGTAAAAGGTACAATAAAAGACTCTGCAGGAAATTTGTTTGAAGGTGTCGATGTTTCAATTTTAAATAGAAACACAGCAACAAATTCATTAGGTGAATTTTCGTTAAAAGTGCCTTTTGGCACATATTCTATTTTTGTGGGTGCCGTTGAAATAGGCACAAATATTAACGTTAACTCAACACCAGTACTAATTGATTATGAATTACAACCTTTCACATCAATGGTTTTTGTGAAAGGGTCCACATTTCAATTGGGAGGTAATTCTAATAACGGTGAAGAACCTTTGCACCAAGTAACACTAAGTGATTTTTATATAGGTAAATACGAAGTAACTCAAAAAGAGTGGGTAGAGATAATGGGAAGTAACCCAAGTTATTTCAAAGGTGATAACCTCCCTGTAGAAAATGTAAGTTGGAACGAGGTACAATCATTTATCCTGAAACTCAATCAAAAGACAGGTATAAAGTACCGCTTACCTACAGAGGCAGAATGGGAGTATGCTGCAAGAGGAGGCAAGAATAATGCCACAAACATATATTCAGGAAGCGACATAATTAATGAAGTAGGATGGTATAACGCGAATAGCTTAGGTAAGTCTAATATGGTAGGCCTCAAGAAGCCAAATGATTTTGGTATTTATGATATGACCGGCAATGTTTGGGAATGGTGTCAAGATTGGTATGGAGTTTACCCATCAACACCTCAAACTAATCCAAAAGGTCCAGATACAGGAATTTATCGTGTTTTGCGAGGTGGGAGTTGGTATAACGACGATTACCTTTGCAGAGTCACATATAGGTATAGTTACAATCCTGATATCAAAAACGATTATATAGGATTTCGCCTTGTCAGATAAACATAGTTTTCAAGTGTTAGTTGTCTAAGGTCAGTAAACGAAGAATTGATATTAGATCAATGAATCAAGTAATAGTATTAAAAATTAAAGAATTTAGCAATGAGAAAGTTATGAGAGCTCATAAAGAACAAAAACGGATACTACCACTGGTTATATCGGTATTGGTAATGATGTTATCTGTTTTTATGATGGGTTGTTTGGAAAGTCCCTTAGCCCCTGAGGCACCTGATGTTGTGCGAGGGGTGGTGTTAACAACTGGTGGAGCTCCCATCAAAAATGCAAAGGTAGAACTCATCTCACAAAATAAATTCACATACACAAACGATAAGGGGGAATACGTGTTTTATATCCGTGTTCAACCCGAATATCTTTTTACAATATCGCATCCCGATTACGAAGGAAAAACGGTAACTATACCGGGGAATAAAACGGGGGAAACAGAAGCACCTGCGATAGCAATCCGCCTGATGAAAGGAGTAATAAAGGGAAAGATAACCTATCTTACAGATACTCCCGTAATTGGGGCAGAAGTAAACCTAACAGGAACCACATATACCACTACAACCGATAGTAGCGGCAATTATATGCTCTATGTAACCACAGGAACGTATAAAGCAAAATCAACAGTAAAGATGTACTCACAGAACTTCGAGTATGAGTTCCCTCAAGTAACCGTAGGACCCGAGGATACGATAACAACAGACCATCATTACAGTGTATTTGGGAGTATAGAGGGCAAAGTAGAAAGTGAGAGCAATCTTCCAATAGCAGGAGCCATACTCACCACCTTACCTGCCACAACTGAAGTTACCACCGATGCCGGAGGTAACTATCGTCTGATAGCCCCAAAAGGTAAATACAAAGTAACCGTAACCCACAAGTTTTTGGGAGAAGATTACACAACATCCCAAGAGAACATATCGGTAGAACCCGACACCAAAATAGAGATAGGTTTACAACTACCTCTAAAAGGCGAAGTATTTGGGAAAATACAAGATAACTATAATGATGATTTTATAAAGATACATGAAGCCATATTT
>CALKUG010000484.1 GCA_937996765.1 uncultured Ignavibacteria bacterium | reverse complement strand
GCACAACTTCAAGGATGCACTTGCGAAGTTCCAACAATCTTACCTTATTCGGTTCACTCTGGGCGTTAATATATTCTAAAACGGTGTTATATTTTTGAGTGCTCATTCTGTATTACATCCATAGACTATGAAAACTAAAATGTAAGTATTTTATCGCTTTCTTGAACCCATTCTGCGAGTTTATTCATAGTGGATTTATTTGCTCCTTCATAATAGGGCTCATTAACATACATACCACATCTTGCCATACACGTACCACACACCTCAACAGGCACACCCGATGCAATAAGTTTTTTAAGCATTTGCTTTAAATCCTGATCATATCCCTCAGGTGGAACGCAACTCTCGCGAGCCATATCCACAGAATCGTTCATCAAAAAGATACGCACATCCTCTCCCTTATCTTTTAAGGTGATTGCGAGTCTGAGTCCGTTCCACGTTACATCCGTTGAATCGTACGGCTGACGATTAAAAATAAAAAGAATACTCATAATTATTTATTACCTTTTTGATTATTGTTTTAAAAATCACTCTGTTATTTCCCATGAACCGTCTTTTCTTCCACCAATCCTTTTTAATATCCCAATTTTCTGTAGCCGTTGAATATTTCGCTGAATTGATCTCTCAGTAACTTCAATCGTAATGGACAAGGAATAAATCGTAACCGTTTTATCCTTTTTAATTTGTTCCAAAATTTTTCTCGATGTCTTCCCGACGCTTTTCTGTTCCTTTCCCGTCACTTTCGTCTCTTTCCCGACGCTTTTCTGTCCCTTTCCCGACGCTTTCGTCCCTTTCCCGACGCTTTTCTGCTCCTTTCCCGACGCTTTCGTCCCTTTCCCGACGCTTTTCTGTCTCTTTCCCGACACTTTCGTCTCTTTCCCGACGCTTTTCTGTCCCTTTCCCGACGCTTTCGTCTCTTTCCCGACGCTTTTTGGGGAATTTATTTCTTCGATTACCGCAGTGTTAGAATATCCTTCGGCAAAAGGAAAGGAGACTTCTAAAAAATTATCACTTACCTTAAAAACATCCGCTGAATATACTGAGAGTATTCGACTCATCCCTGAACCTAATTGTTCAACTAAATCCAAATCACGATACACACGCATAATTTCTCGGTTACGAGGCATCGAGCGACCTGCAAAAAACTCTTCTAAAGAGAGCCCGGTAACCAATCCGCCATAAGAGGTGATGGAGATTCGGTCACTAAAAATCTCAACTACCGGAGTAACTTCTTTAGTATAATCATTATGCACAATCGCATTAATAAAAGCTTCGCGTATAGCCCTCTTATCGAACATCTGCTTTTGTAGGCGACGCGCATTTCCGGTTATTTTGGTAAACGTTCTATTCTCGATATCCAATTTATCCAAAACGCTATTTGTGGCTTTAACAATGGAACAATAGCCGTACTCCTCATTTTCAACAAGCTCCACCTTGTTGTTGCCGGCGTATTTGGCTACTTTAATAGATATACTGTTTTGATCCGCCAAAAGATAAGCCACATAATTCAACTGACCGTTTGGTGTGTAAAGATCGAGATTCTCAAGAAATGATTCATTGACGGCAAAGCCCCTTTCATCGTAATAGATTTTTAGCTGATTGAAGCTCAAGCTGATACGCGGAGATGGAATATTCCTCAACGAGATGTAGTTCCTTGAAGCATATAAGCGCTCGATCATATCGGTAGTCATCTGTTGTACGCTTGTACCAACCCGAATATAAGCTCCGTTTGGTGAGAGTCCATACTTCCTAAGATAATACGGTTTTTCGGTGCCTCGTGCTACAATGATATGAATAACGTTTTTACCTTCGAGCTGCTCAGAAACTACATCAAAAAAACCGAGAGCAGTAGGAAGTATATTGTTACGTATGCGATCTATTATCGCTAATTGTAACTTATCAGGACTTTCTACACCGTGAATTGTTCCGTTGTTATCCACCCCAATATAAATATCGCCACCTTTATCGGAGTTGAGGAAAGATACCACCTCTTTTTCAAGCGAATCAGTTAGTTGCCTCTTGAACTCGGTTGTTTCGTTTTCATTGGGTTGGAAAGTCATTAGAGCATTCTCTGATAGTTAAGAAAGTTAATTACTAAAATAAGGAGAGTAACGCAAATAAACCGATTGGAACCGTTTACTTTTTTATTGCTATGTAAAAGCCGTAACTGTAATAGGGTTGATATTTTTTGTATAATTCTATTTCGGCTTGTTCCGAGGCAACAATTTCTTGGGCTTCATCGCTGTGTTTATGCATTAAAAGAAATTGCTCAAAACGTTGCTCCATTGGGGTGTAGTAATTCTCGAGCCAGCACTCAGGGGAGAGAATAAAATAACCGATGGGTGTAAAGCCGCTCTTCTCAAGAATCGCGAGTTTCGCCGAGGCAGTATCAATCTCGGGGTATTCCTTTACCCAGTGCTCATGGAGCTCAAAAGGTCGGTTGTTGGTAAGCCATGTAATCTCCGAAACTGCAATCACACCGTCTTGCTTCAAGAACTTACCAAAATAATTTACACCCGCTTCAAAGCCCATATTATAAATCGCACCCTCCGACCAAATAACATCAAACTCTTCTTCGGCAAAAGGTAAAGCATCCATTGAAGCAGCCACCGTTTTGATACTTTTCTCAACACCAAATACTTTAGCTCTCTTTTCCAACACCTCAAGAAACTCGGGCAGGAAATCAACGGCAGTAACCTCGGCGATAAGCTCCTTTGCTAATAAAAGAGTAGTTGCGCCCGTACCACAACCGATATCGGCAATTTTTATTGGGTGCTCTGAATCCACCCCTGCTAATCGTAGTGCCAAGCGCGTTGCATCATCACTCCCCGGACCCTGCCGCAAAGCATCTTTGTGTAAATCTATCAGAAGTTGTAATGAATCCATTTTCAAATCTTTTTAGTAATTGACTTTACAAAGGTAATTTGAAAGTTATAAATATTTTATTCAGTCAGAAAACATTAGAACTTAATAGCATTAAATGGTATATTATTAAAATTATCAAGTGTGGCTTTACAGATTATATGAAAATGACAATACAAAATCCACACCAAAATTTTAAACAGAGTATCTTCACAATGAAAAATAAACTTACCTACATCACAAACATTAGCTTACTGTGTTTTTTTGTGGCTATATCTTTCACGGGATTAGTTATGCTAAACTTTCATTCAGGCGCTTCAAAAATACATGAGACGGTTCTCACCTTAACAGGAAAAAACTGGCATTTACTGCACAAAATACTCATTAGTGTATTCGCTCTGTTGGCGGTTACTCACATTATACTCCACCCACAATGGATAAAAAACACATTTGTATTAAGGACATTCCCTAAAAGTTTTACTCTAAAAGTAACTCTTCTGCTTTTTGTTATTTACCTGATAAACGCAGCAATAGCATTCCCGGCATGGCTATTCATTAAAGATAAAAATATTGATTCAATACTTCACGGTATCCATAGTAAAACAGGGCTTTTATTAATAGTGTTTTTTATACTACATCTTATTCAGCACTTTAAATGGCTTTTCACAAAATCCAAGCAATTGTTTCAGACTGAACCCGTTTAAGTTTTTGTTAAAATGTTGTATTTTTAACTGAATATCACTTTATTTTTTCAAGCAACTCGTGAGATGAGAAAGCTAAAGGTGTAACAACGTGGAATCAAATACGGCTTTAAAGATGTTGAAACAGTCCATTAACTCATTGGCTAATACACCTGATGAGTTAATAGAAAACCTATTTGGTATATGCACTTTGAAGAAATTAAACAGACGAGAAATCTTTGTGCGTAGCGGAGATTATCCCAAATATGTAGGATTCAATCTCAGTGGCATCTTTCGATTGTATTACACCGATAGTAAAGGAAATGATTGGACTAAGGGCTTTTCAACCAAAGGGAGATTCATAATCTCTTATAGTGCAATGGTTCAAAAACGAGAATCATTTTTTAACATAGAATCACTAACCGATTCAGAAATTCTGCAATTTGATTACGAGGAATGGATGAAGATGATTCGCTCCGACATGAGGTGGTATCCACTTACATTCAACTTGCTACAAACAGTTTATATAATGAAGGAGATTAGAGAAAAGTCGTTCCTTTTGGATGATGCAGCAAGCAGATATATACAATTTATGAAAGAGTACCCTGAAGTGGAAACCAATGCAAAGCTCTATCATATTGCCTCTTTTTTAGGAATTACACCCGAATCTCTCAGTCGTATCCGAAGAAAATTAAAAAAACTATCATAGGTCAAGGAATCCGTTTTTCTTTGTTGGTATAATTTGATTAACAATTTTACAAACAAAGGAGACGGTTATGTCAAGCAAAAGAATTTTAATCACCGGAGGCAGTTCCGGACTTGGACTCGAATTGGCAAAGCTAATGATTGATTCAGGGAATACTGTCGTAATCTGTGGTCGCTCACCGGAGAAGCTATTTTTTGCAAAGAGACAACGCAATGAATTTATTACCATTCCCTGCGATATTACCTTAGCCGAGGATCGCAATCGGTTGCATGAGTTTATTACTAAACAGTTGGGTGGCCTCGATATGCTTATCAATAATGCAGGTATTGTAACTCGGTTTCTTATACCGAAAACAGACAATCTCGAAAAAATAATCACCCGTGAGTGGCAAACCAATTATTTAGCACCTGTGATGCTGAGTAAATTGTTTTTGAATATGCTTGCGGAAAGCAAAGGAACAATTGTAAATATTAATTCGGGACTCGCATTTGTGCCCCTATTCCCTCAAGCTAATTATTGTGCAACAAAAGCAGCTTTACACTCAATTACACAAAGCATGCGAATGCAACTTTCTAAATATGACGTCAAAGTAATAGAAGTTTTTTATCCCTCGGTTGATACTCCGTTCCAGCAAGGACAAGCCCCAAAAAATGCGATTAGTCCTGAGGTTGCATCAAAAGTGGCTTATCAAGGTATAATCAATGGCAATGAGGAAATTTACGTTAAGATGGCAGGGTTATTATATCGTCTGAGTCGCTTAATTCCCAAAAGAGCAATAAAAATGCTTAATAGTGTTATACCGGCCAATTATGAAGAGATTTTGGAGAAAGCCAATAGTGAGCATGCGCAATGAACCTTCAAAACAATGATATTTGTTCAAGCAAACACTCCAGCAGTTTAGATAACGTGCTGAGAAATTGGTTGCAGAATCCGTACAAAATTCTGAGACCATACGTTAGCACAGGTATGTCTGTTATTGATATTGGATGCGGACCCGGGTTCTTCACTAT
>CALKUG010000483.1 GCA_937996765.1 uncultured Ignavibacteria bacterium | reverse complement strand
TGAAAAACAAAAAGTTGAAAATGATGTTCTCAAAAGAGAAAATGAATTAAGTAGCACCGAGTTGCAGAAAAAAAATCTTTTTTCAATTGTGATAGCGTCTTTGATAAGCGTGGGTTTGTTTGGATTGTTTGGTGGTTATCAACTCAATAGAGTTAGAAAGAGGGTCCAGTACGAAACGGAAGAACAGAACAACCAACTCAAAGAGTTAAATATAAAACTCTCCAATCAAAACGATCAGCTATCACAAGCGATTAAAACACGAGATGTGATGTTCTCAATCATTTCCGTAGATCTTAAGCAGCCGTTTATCACTCTGCTCGGATATACCGATTTACTAGTAAATAGATTTGATGCAATGTCAAAAGATGAAATAGTGGCAAGTGCAAAAAATATTAACAATGCATCGCTTGAGCTATTTAATCTCATTGTAAATTTGTTCGAGTGGTCGCGTTTGCAAACAGTAGGGGTGAGTCTGCTTCAGTCAGAATTAAATCTGAAGGAAATTGTGCTCAAAGCCATCAATAGTTTGCAGAGGAGGGCAGAAGCTAAGTCAGTTCAATTTGTTTTTGATTATCAAGAGGATTGCATAGTAAACGGTGATGAATCAGCACTTGCATTAAGTATGCGGAATTTGTTATTTAACGCAATCGCTCATTCACCTAACAATGGTAAGATTTATATCGAGCTTATTAACAAAGGAAATCAAATAGCTCTTGCCATAACTGAAGAGGGGAAGCTCTACAGCAAAGAAGAAATTGAAACATTACTCGAGTTTAATGAAGGGGAGCAACTTCAGACAAGTATTGTAGAAAATAGTACCACTTTACGCTTTGTTGTAGCTCACCGATTTATATCACTTGTTGGGGGTACTCTTGTTATTAGTCCCTATAATACCTTGACCAACGAATACCTCATTACTTTCCCCTGCAAAAAACAATAACAGAACTTATTTCTTCAAATCATTATTATAATAACTAATATACTTAGCATCTGTACGTGAGTATCGAGAAAGTGCTTATTGTGTATTACTTTTGCGGGGTTTGTTAAGCTACATTTTGTTCATTTTAATACATAAGATTAATTTATTAAAACTGAAAGAATTCTATTGATCAAAAAAATAAAAGGTTTACGCTGGTGGGTGATTAGCTTAATTGCCCTTGCAACAGTTATCAACTATATAGATAGATTTTCGTTAGCCCTTATGTGGCCTAACATATCTACCGATTTAGGAATCTCGCTCGATGATGCAAAACACCAATACGCCATAATTGCTAATTCGTTTATTATAGCATACGCATTAGGACAGTTAATATCGGGACGTTTGTACGATTATGTTGGTGCGCGCATCGGGTTTGTACTATCTACAGTGGTATGGTCTGTTGCTACAGGTATCCATGCATTTGGGCAGAGCGTAATGCATCTTGCAATTTTCCGCTCGGTACTTGGAGTCAGTGAAGCGGGACCCTGGCCTGGTTCGGTAAAATCGAATGCGGAATGGTTCCCAATAAAAGAACGTGCTATGGCACAAGGAATTTTTAACGCAGGGGCTTCATTCGGAGCTGTGATTTCAGCACCCCTTATTGCATTTTTATATTTAACATTCGACTGGAGATTAACTTTTGCAATCATAGCTCTTTTAGGGTTTTTGTGGGTAATACCTTGGCTTTATATTAACCGTAATACACCCGATAAACATCCTTGGATAACAGACGAAGAACGTAACTATATCTTAGATGGGCAGAAAACTGCTAATGTAGGTAATACGCCCGATACCGAAGCAAAGCCACTTTCCATTTTGGAGTTATTAACCTACCGACAAACATGGTCAATAGTTGTTGCACGTTTTTTTATTGACCCGGTCT
>CALKUG010000482.1 GCA_937996765.1 uncultured Ignavibacteria bacterium | reverse complement strand
GCGGCTACATCATCTGCTGAGCGTTTAAGAGCTGCTGCTTCCTCATCGGTAAGCTTTAACTCATATATATGTTCAACACCGTTGCTTCCTAATTTACAAGGAACGCCTACATAAACGCCACTGAGACCGTATTCACCTTCGAGGTAAGCAGCGCAAGGGAGTATTCTCTTCTTGTTGCGGGCAATGGCATCTACCATATCAACCGCTGAAGAAGATGGAGCATAATATGCACTACCTGTTTTCAGATAATTAACGATTTCAATACCGCCGTTACGAGCGCGGTCAACTAATTTCTCGATTCTCTCTGCGGGGAGAAGTTCGCTGAGCGGAATACCTGATATATTGGTATAACGAACAAGCGGAACCATCGAATCACCGTGTCCACCGAGAACTAATGCACTTACATCTTTTACTGAAACACCGAGTTCTTGAGCAATAAATAAACGATAACGAGCTGTATCGAGTACGCCGGCCATACCAACAACACGATTCTTCTCAAATCCGCTTACTTTCATTGCAACATACGTCATAACATCAAGCGGATTGGATACCACTACAATGATTGACTGCGGTGAAACAGCAACGGCTTGTTCAACACACGATTTAACAATTTTTGCATTCGCAACCAATAAATCGTCTCTGCTCATGCCCGGCTTACGAGCCAAACCTGCAGTTACAACAATGATATCCGAATTTGCAGAATCGTTATAATCATTTGAGCCGATTACAGCCGTATCAAACCCTTCGACAGGAGCAGATTCCCACATATCGAGAGCTTTACCTTGCGGAACGCCTTCTACGATATCTAAGAGAACAACTTGTTCGGCTAATTGCTTTTCAGCAATACGCTGTGCTGCGGTAGCTCCAACATTACCCGCACCAATTACGGTTATCTTTTTCATAGTTTTACCTTAATAATTAGATAGCAGGATACACTGAAATAAACTGACGATCGTTTCTGCCAATTTCAAACTTTACAATACCGTTCGAAGTTGCAAAAAGGGTGTCGTCGCTTCCGCGCATTACGTTGGTTCCCGGATGGAACTTTGTTCCGCGCTGACGAACCAATATCTCACCTGCGTTAACTAACTGTCCTCCGAAACGCTTTACACCCAAACGTTGGGAATTACTATCGCGTCCGTTTTTGGTAGATCCTTGACCTTTCTTATGAGCCATTTATTTTCTCTCCTTATCCTATTTTCACAATTTGAATTCTGGTGAGGTGCTGGCGATGACCGTTACTTTTTTTGGTAGCCGGTTCTTCTTTTCTTCTTGAATACAATCACCTTGTCATCTTTAAGATGAGCAATAACTTTAGCGTGCACTTTGGCATCACCGACATACGGGGTTCCGACTTTGGTAGTTCCCTCTCCCGAGGTTACTAACAATACTTTGTCTAAAACGATTTCAGTATCAACTTCATCTTTTAAACGAGGTACGTAGTATTTACCATTTTCGGAAACTTTGAATTGTTGGCCCGCAATATCAACTACAGCGATCATTCTTATTTCCTTTTTTTACATGAATCTGTTAATTATCGAATTACAAAGATAAACACTGCCCCGCTCTTTCGCAAATTATTTCTGCTATCCCTTTACTTCAGCGCAGGGGGTATGGTCGCAATCGTGCATTCTTTCGTTAATTTCCATTTGAATAGTGCTATGATGCACACTAAAATGAGAATGCAGATGCTCAGCAATATGTGCTGTAAAGTCGTTATTGTTTTTTGCTTCGTTGGTAACAAGGTGAACCGTCATTGCATTTTCGGTGGTACTCATCGCCCAAATATGAAGGTCGTGAACGCCAATCACACCGGGTATCTGGCTCAAATATGCAGCAACCTGATTATAATCCACTGCTTCAGGGACTCCATCCATCGTAAGCGAAGCGGAATCTCTCAACATTCTCCAACTACCCAAAGCAAGTATCACAACAATAATTAAGCTCACCAAAGGATCTATAAAAGTATATCCGGTTAAAAGAACCACTAACCCTGCAACAACCACTCCCCCCGAAACAAGTGCATCGGCAGCCATGTGCATAAATGCTGCTTTAATGTTTAAATCGTGCTCTTTACCTCGCATAAAAAGCATAGCAGTAGCAGCATTGATAACTAACCCAATACCTGCCACTATCATAACAACTGAACCGGGAACGGAAACGGGATTAAAAAACCGTTGTATCGCCTCAATAGTTATAGCGCCGATTGCCACGAACAACAAAACGGAGTTAATTAAAGATGCTAAAATGGTGGATTTACGGAATCCGTAAGTATGCTTTTTACTTGCATTGCGCTTTGCGAGCCATGCTGCTCCCCATGCTAAAAGGAGTCCTAACACATCGCTCAGATTATGTCCTGCATCGGCTATTAACGACATCGAGTTTACTGCTACTCCGTAACCAAACTCAACAACCACGTATAACGTATTGAGAACAATTCCGATAATGAAAGCTGAGGTAAAATTAGTGGGAATATGAGAATGCGAATGCCCATGAGCATGCGCGTGTGGATGGTTGTGCGAATGATGATGTGTGTGGTTGTGCAATTCTGCCAATGATAACTCATAAATTACTTCTCGGCAAAAATACAATTTTTACCGAGAAGTAAAGAATCATTGTTGCTAATTAATCCTCGCGACCCTTAGGACCTCTGCCCTTCATTAAATCGCGTAACTCATCTCTAAACCTGCGTTCAAAAACAAAAAACTCCATTTGCTGTTTAGGTGTGAGCATAGCTCGAACTGAGGCAACAAAATCCTCTCTGTTTCTTGATAGGGCTCTGTTGAGCCGTTCAAATTCATCGGAAAGTGGATTAAGTTCGCTTTCATCATTGGTTTTTTCTGCTTTATCCAGAACATCGTTTATTTTTTGCATAATACTTTCGCGTTCATCGCGGAAGCGATTTTTCATTACAAAAAATCTAATTGCCTGTTCTTCACCAAGATCAAGACGCTCAATAATCTGAAGCTTTTCAAGTTGCTCTATACGCTTCATAGCTTTATCACGTTTTCCGCGCTCGGGTTGAGCATTGAGAACAGAAACCGCAATAAATATTACTAAAATAGTAACGATAAATTGTTTCATTGTTGTATCTCCAAGTTATCGGCGAGGAGCACAATTTCCTCATCCGAAAGTTCTGCTAATAAATCCTGCGCCGAGCTGTATTCCGAGTGGTATGCAGCTTCTTTTACTGCATCGGCACCTAAGTGCTCTGCTATTAAATTGTTTATTTCAGGAAGCGACTCCTGTAACGCCACCGCATCCACGGTTGAGGAATAACTCACCTCATTTTCAAAGGTAAGCATACTTGGTGCAGCAACTTCTTCAAAAACCCTAACTTCACTTACTGTTATCGGAGTTTCGGAAGTGTTCATTTGTGGCAAAGTAAAAAACAATACTGCAATCAGTGTTGCTGCAAAGGTTAAGCCAGCTCTGAAAGGTATTTGTAACGTTGCAGGTTGTTTTTCGATCTTCTTACGCACTTCCATAAGCTGCGAAACGTAAAAGTCATTTACTTCACTTGAATTGTTAGCGGGCTCCGGCGAGTATTTTTTAATCGCATTAAACCGCGCACGCAATGCATCCATCTCGCTCCGCGCGTTGCCGTCGGTAGTTAGTAACTGTTCAACTTCCCTGCTCTGAGCGGGAGTTAACGAATTATCCAAATATCCAATAAACAATGTTTTTCTATCCATCGTCTTACCTCATTAACTGTTCAATCTTGTTAAATGCATGAAAGTAGTTTGCCTTCAATGCACCAACAGATGTTTGTGTTATTTGTGAAATTTCTTCGTACGAGAGTTCTTCAAAGTGACGCAAAATAAAAACCTCTCGTTGTTTTGCAGGTAGCTTTTGCAACGATTTTTCCAATTTTGCAAACTCTTCCTTGCTTTCCATTGCTCCGGTAACTCCTTCTTCGGTTCGGATTTCAGGTTGATTATCGTTCCCAAATCCAAAAAACCGCCGCAGCTTGTTTTTCTTAATTGCGTTTAATGAGCGAGTTACTGTAATTCTATATATCCATGTGTAAAATGAAGATTCAAATCTGAACCCTTTGAGCTTATTATAAACTACAAGGAACACTTCCTGCGAAACATCATTTGCTTCATCATGGTCGCCAAGCATTTTCCGGGCTATCGAATACACTTTGCGTTGGTATTTGATCATCAGCCGATTGAATGCTTCTTCCTTGCCATCAATAAACTCCTGGACAAGAATTTTATCTTCTTCTGTACTTTCTTTCATACACTTATATATTGTCGTTTGTTTTGACATCGGCTCGTAATAAAAGGTTTAAAACTCCTGCTTGGTGGAAAAAATAAAAATATTTTTGGAGAGTGTTTAAACCTTTTTCTAATCGGCTGATGTCCAACCACCAAAATCAGAAAAAATTATTACACAACAAAGAAAAAGGATAAACACCATGAAAAAGACAGTTGCAATACTCGCAATAGTTGCTCTCTTCCTTGTAGGAAGCGTTTATGTAGTCGCTCAACCTCGCGGTGGCGATAAGGGCCCACGTAAAGGCATAATGCACCCACGCATTATGAAAGAGTTAAAGCTCACCACAGACCAAGAGCAAAAACTTGAAGCTCTCCGCGATAAGCATCACGACTCAATGGACAATATGCGTATCGAAATGCAAAAACGCAGAGATGCTATGCATGAGTATCTTAAAGCCGGTAATGTAGAACGTGCAAAGTATAATGAACTCAGTGCTGCCGTGACCGCTCAACACGAACAAATTCGTAAAGCAAACGACAACCATTTTATGGATGTACTCGATGTACTTACCCCAGAACAGAAAAAAGAATTTCTTAGCAAAATGGGCGAACGCAGAGAAAAAGGTATGCGCGGAGGCGAAGGTTGTGATGATTGTAATGATCGCGGTCCTAAAGGCCGTCCCGGCAAACGCTAAAAATTCCCTTTAAAGAAAACAACACAACAATATCTCCCTCTGATTAGTGAAAACAAAGCTGCTGTAAAGCGGCTTTGTTTTTTTATGCATCCCTTTTTGCACCACCTAACGGTATACCACCCTACTCAATTTCCGCTTAAATGTGTACATTTGTGGTTTGGAAAATGTAAATTATGTGATGATAAACGATACGATACAACATACCGGAACAGTTGCATTGCACACCTTGGGTTGCAAATTAAACTTTAGCGAAACCTCAACCATTGGGAAACAATTCCTTAATGAGGGGTATAGCATTGTTGATTTTGATACCCATGCCGATGTTTTTGTGCTTAATACTTGCACGGTTACCGAAAACGCTGAAAAAGAATGTCGCCAAATTGTGCGCAGAGTATTGCGTAACAATCCCAATGCTTTTGTAATTGTAACGGGCTGTTATGCCCAGTTGCGCCCCGAACAAATCGCAGAGATTGAAGGGGTTGATTTAGTTCTGGGTAGCAGCGAAAAATTTAAGATAAAAGAATACATTCAAGATGTTCATAAAAAAGAGCTTGCTTGTATTTTTGTTTCGCCGTTCGAGTCGCTTACCGATCAGTTTGGAGTTGCATCTTCAGGCGAAGGCGATAGCCGCACACGTGCCTACTACAAAATTCAGGATGGCTGCGATTACAAATGCTCGTTTTGCACCATACCCAAAGCGCGAGGTTACAGTCGCTCACTCGACCCTGATTCCGTTGTATCAGGATTCCGTTCTCTTGTTGAACAGGGCTATAAAGAGATTATCCTCACCGGCGTAAATGTTGGTGATTACGGTAAAAATTTTGATACTAATCTCTACGAACTGCTAAAACGCATTATCGAAATCCCCGGTGAGTTTAGAATTCGCATCAGCTCCATAGAGCCCAACCTACTTACGGATGAAATTATAGAACTGACCGCAAGCTCACCTAAACTTTGCAATCATTTTCATATTCCGTTGCAAAGTGGTTCCACAAAAATTTTGAAACTTATGCAACGCAGGTATAGAGCTGAGGACTACAGAGAACTTATCCATCGTGTTAAAAATCATATCCCTGATGCAGGTATTGGAGTGGATGTTATTGTTGGGTTCCCTGGTGAAACCGATGATGATTTTATGGAAACGTACCACCTGCTCGAAGAGCTACCTGTTTCCTATCTCCATGCATTTACGTATTCTGAGCGTCCCGATACTAAAGCAATCAGTATGCCCGACCCCGTAGATGTGAACAAACGCCGAAAACGCAATGCCCTGCTTCGTGAGTTAAGCGAGCGGAAAAAAGAAAACTTTTACACCTCGCAAATTGGTGCACTTCACGAAGTGCTGTTCGAGGGTGAAAGTAAAAGTTTGGATATACGCGGATTCAGTTCCAATTACGTAAGGGTTTCGCTACCCTACGACGATCAATTTTCTAACACTATTGTTCCAATACATATTACAGAAACCGATGGCACAATTTGTTTTGGCGCCGTTTCATCACCTATTTCGGAAGCAATGTAATGAAGTTTTTAATGATTTTTCTTTTTGGATTTGTTGTATTAACCTCTGCCCAAGAAATGCGGAGTTTACAGTTAGACATACAACAATCAACCCTCATACCCCAAATCGATACCGATGACGCTCAACCTGTTCCTGTAGCAGGTAAAAAGTCGGTGCCTTTGGCAATTTTATATTCTGCACTACTACCGGGAATGGGTGAATTGTACGGTGGTAATTTTAATTCGGGTAAGTATTTTACCGGTGGTGAAGTTGTGCTTTGGCTTGGCTACATTGCCACCAACTACTACACTTCGTGGCAGGAAGACAATTACAAATCTTACGCTGCCGCAAACGGCGGAGTAAATACGGCAAACAAAGACGCTGATTTTTTTGCAAATGTTGGTAATTACACTTCTGTAAATCAATATAACGATGAGATGGCTTTCCGTGGCAGATTTACTGCTATGTACGACCCCGCAACACATTATTGGAATTGGGATTCGCAGCAACAACGCCAAACCTATCGCGGAAGTTGGGTAGCAAGTAAAAATGCTGAAAACAGTTTAAGTTATATTACCGGTGCTATGATTCTTAATCGTGTAGCGAGTATTATCAATGCGGTGCGAATAGTGAACTCCCACAATAAATCGTTAGAACCGAAAACAGAAGAATTAGGTATTTTGTTTAATTATGCTCCCGCATTCCCCGGCGATAGCGGTTCAATGCAAATGCACGTTACGGTAGGATTCTAAAAGAATCCTCGAGCGTAACTCGTTTAATAACATTGGTGTTCAAATCTATTATTGCACATTGTTGTGTGGCTTTAGCGCAAAGCGAATCACCTACATATACTTCTGCCACAAGGAACATGAGCGAATGCCTAATGGAATCTAACCGCATAAGTATTCTACACTCATCGTTTAATTTAATTTGGCGTTTGTATTGAATTTCTGTTTTTGTTACTACAGGAAATAAACCCTCCTGCATCAGTTCGGCAATACTGCGTAACTTATTAAAAAGCTCCACCCTCGCATCTTCAAGCCAACGAACAAACACAACATTGTTTACATGCCCTGCTATATCTATATCGTAAGTTCTTACTGTTAAATCTAATTCGATGCTGACCAAAATAGTCCTCTGTTAAACAACTATTAAAAACCAATTAAGTAGAGAATAATACCTAATGTGAGACCAAAAACCAAATTAAATGCTTTAATGGTAACCGAATCTCTCACCGAGTGTGCCAATAAAGGAAGCATTCCATGACCATCTTGAACAATGGAACTGGTGAATAAAACCGAAAAGGGAATCAACCCATTGGCATACATCATTACAAAAATTAAGTGGGGACCCGATTCAGGTATAAACCCTATAACCGCAGCAAGCAAAAGCATTAAAAACACATTATCGCGTGTAAATGCTTCTAAATCCACAAACTGCAATCCCAGTTCAAGCACAAGCATTGCGCCTGCTGTCCATAGGAATGTTTTAAGTAAGTGTTTTTTGACGATATGATTGAGTACGTGTTCTTTCCAATAGTGTTTTGCTCCATGCTCATGCTCATGATACAATGTTGTTGTGCAATCGGAGCAAACTTTTATTTTGTATTTTTTTACAATTACATCGGTTATGTATCCTACGGCAATGCCGAGAACAAACAAGATTCCAAACATTATCAGAGCAGTTTTGGGGAACATGGCAAGCATTATAAATTGCTCATCTCCTGCCGTTGCAAACATCAATCCGGTAAGAGCGCCAAAACTTAAAAATCCGTGCATATACATGGAAACACCTGCAAACGAACCAAAACAACCCGGGGCCGCACCCAAAAGTGAAGCAACTACATATTGTTTAAAGGCATTGGCATCGCGAAGTATTTTTTGAAGCTTCCCCTTTGTGCGAACATTGATAATATCAACAACAATCATCATAATTAACACCAAGGCCGTGATTTTCACGGCCTCGAGTGTTATTTGGAGTACCTTATCCATCTGCAATCCTAACATTGACCTAACTCTATGCTATTAGATGCAACATAGTTGCAATGGATTCGGGAAAGAAACTATTAGTGAGTATGATGGTGATGATGACCTTCGTGATGATGGTGGTGGTCACCGTGATGTTCACAATCAGAGCAAAGCTCCAACTCATCTTTAAGGAAGCGTTCAATTGCTTCCGCATTGGTAATAGCTTGGGACTGATACACTTTAATGCCCGAGGCTTCTAAAATGGAACGAGCACGTTTCCCGATTCCTCCGGTAATCACCACATTTGCACTAAAACGCTTCATCAGTCCCGGCAATTTGCATTGGCCAGTATGTTCGCCATACACGCTGTTTTCAATAACTTTAATACTTATTTGATGCATGTTTTCATCAAACTCGTACATTTCAATAAACTTACTTCCGCTGAAATGTCCGGAAACAACCAATTCATTTTCATCAGAAATATTTGAGGGAATTGCTACAATCATTGTTGCCTCCTATGCAATTAAACTGTTTTTTGGAATAAGGTAGTAGGCATTGTTTGCCATATCTAAATCCGTAATGCGCAGATTAATCGAGGGATCCAATCTGTTTTCTAAAACTTTTTTGATCGTGGAAATACTATCAACACCTTTTTTACAAGGATAGAAGAAAGCCGTA
>CALKUG010000481.1 GCA_937996765.1 uncultured Ignavibacteria bacterium | reverse complement strand
CATATTTTGCACCAAATCCTCCTCTATAAATTTCTAAAGCTGAAACTACATCCTGATCAATAGTGCTAAACAAACCCAGGGATCGAAAAGGATTATAGATGGGGATGTTTTCTAACAAAATGAGATTTTGATCGTTGGAGCCTCCACGAACAAAAAATTTAGTGTTTATATCGCCTGTAGAAGCAACCCCAGGTAAGGTGTAAAGAATGCGAAGGGGGTCAGCCATCACTCCTGCAGGAGTGTATTGTAAAGCATCTAAATCGAATCGCTTATATCCGGCAGGAGAGAGTCGAGATGAAACATATTTTTCACCAACAATTTTAGCTTCAGGTAGTGCCACTTCCATTCTATGCAGTGCAAAAGTAAGTTCATGGGAGCTGTCAGGAAGAATGAACACTTCCACAGTAAGCCCTTCAAATCCTATGAGTTCTATGGTAACACTCACCATGCCCGCATTAACTTTTGGGAACAGAAAGTAGCCTTTTTCATTCACAATTGAATGAATCTTGAGCTCATTTGCGGTAGCAGTTGCAAAAGGAAGGGGTTCACCGGATTCAAAATCAACCACATATCCTTTTAGAGAACCAATTTGAGCAAAACTAACGTTTAAAACAAAGAGAAGCAGTAAAGCAAGTTTAATAGAATACCTAAATTAAGTTAACGTGATTTGTTACTATGTGATGAGTAAATAATTAATTTAAGTTACACCTATTATTTAATTTTAGCAACACCAATATTTTGCTACCGTCTGTACAAGTTTTTTTGCCGATGTTATTGCTGTTTATTCCACTTACGAGAATGTTTTGTTATGAAAAAATTAATTGTTGTATTATTTGTGTTTGCGTTTTCGTTTAGTTCTTGCGCACAACCCCAAGAGACCCAAACGCACAAAAAAGGAGAAACTATGTCTGTTAATCAATCCACTGCGGTTTTTGGTGGTGGCTGTTTCTGGTGTGTAGAAGCCATTTTTCAGGAAATGAATGGTGTTTCTAAAGTTGTTTCCGGATATTCCGGTGGTACTGTGCCTAATCCCACATACCGTCAGGTTTGTGATGGAAATACTGGGCATGCCGAAGTTACCAAGATTATCTACGATTCAACCGTGGTATCATTCACGGAATTGCTCGAAGCGTTTTTCTCTTCCCACGACCCAACTCAACTTAACAGACAGGGAGCCGATGTTGGCACACAGTATCGTTCTGTTGTTTTTTACACCGATGAACAACAAAAAGATATCGCGTTAAGTATTATCAAAGAGCTCAACGAACAGAAGGTTTATTCTAAACCCATTGTTACCGAGGTTTCTCCTTTGAAAGATTTTTACGCAGCAGAGGATTATCATCAAGATTATTTTGCTAATAATCCCAATCAGGCATATTGCCAATTTGTTATCGTGCCAAAACTCGAAAAATTCAAAAAAGTATTTAAAGACAAACTAAAATCATCACATTAACTGTAAGGAATATCTATGAGAACCTTTGTTATCGCAGTTCTCCTCATTGTTCTTTCAAGTTGTACCTATTTAATGGCGCAACAGATCAAGTATCCGGCTTCGAAAATGGTTGATCAAAAAGACAACTATCACGGTACCGAGATTAGCGACCCCTATCGTTGGTTAGAGGATGGCGACTCAGAAGAAACTAAAAACTGGGTGAAATCACAAAATGAAGTTACCGACAACTACCTCGCAAAAATTCCCTTCCGCGATCAAATCAAAAATCGTTTAACCGATCTGTGGAATTATGAAAAGTTTTCTGCTCCCAACAAGGTTGGTGAATATTATTTCTTCTTTAGAAACGATGGTCTCCAAGAGCAAAGCATACTCTACTATCAAAAAGGACTTAACGGAGCTCCCGAAGTATTCCTCGATCCTAACACACTCTCAACCGATGGAAGTGTTAGTATTTCTTCTCTTGCATATTCAAACGATAACAAGTATATGTCATACGGCATTTCTCGTGGCGGCAGTGACTGGAATGAGTTTTTTGTAATGGATATAGAAAGCAAAAAACTACTACCCGATCATCTCAAATGGGTAAAATTCTCAGGGATGGCTTGGTATAAGGATGGTTTCTATTATAGCCGTTACGATGAGCCAAAAGGCGAAAATAAACTTAAAGCAGTAAACGAGTTCCATAAAATTTATTATCACAAAATCGGCGACGATCAATCCAAAGATGTTCTTGTTTACGAAGCAAAAGATTTTCCTAAACGTTATTTTTCTGCTCAGGTAACAGACGATGAAAAGTTCCTTTTCATCTATGCAAGTGAAGGAGCAGGAGATGATAATGCTTTGTACTACAAAGATTTATCAAAATCGGATGCTATAAAACCACTTTTCGATGCTTTTGATGATTCGTACAGTGTTATTGATGCTTTAGAAGGTAAATTCCTTATTCAAACAAATAAAAAAGCACCATTCAGCAAAGTTGTTCTTGTTGATCCAGCAAACCCTAACGAAGCAAATTGGGAAACTATTATACCCGAGCAAAATTTTACTATTCGCTCAGTATCATTGATTAGCAACAAATTGTTTGTTAGCTACCTTAAAGATGTTGCATCACACGTGTATGTATATAATCTTAAAGGAAGTAAAATTGCAGAAGTGAAACTTCCTGAAGTTGGCACAGTTAGTGGATTTGGTGGAAAGAATACCGACACGGAAATTTTCTATTCCTTCACTTCTTTCACTTACCCTTCTACCATCTTTCGTTATGACGTAAAGAATAATACCTCCGAGGTTTTCAAACGCCCTGCTGTTAAATTTAATGTGGATGAATTTGAGTCGAAGCAAGTATTTTATACAAGCAAAGACGGTACAAAAATACCCATGTTTATAGTGCACAAAAAAGGGTTAAAACTCGATGGCACAAACCCTACCATGCTGTATGCTTACGGCGGTTTTAATATTTCTCTAACACCAGGATTTCGCCTTTCGATACTTCCTCTGTTAGAAAATGGCGGAATATTTGCAATGGCCAATCTACGTGGTGGTAGTGAATACGGAGACGCATGGCACGAAGCAGGTATGCTGGATAAGAAGCAAAACGTTTTTGATGATTTTATCGCAGCAGCAGAGTACCTCATTAAAGAGAAATATACTTCACCTGAAAAACTTGCAATTAACGGTGGTTCAAACGGTGGGTTGTTAGTTGGTGCTGTAATGTTACAGCGTCCCGAGCTCTTCAAAGTAGCAATTCCTGAAGTGGGCGTACTCGATATGCTTCGCTATCACAAATTCACTATTGGATGGGGTTGGATACCGGAATACGGATCTGCAGATAACCCGGAACAATTTCCATTTTTAGTAAAATACTCACCTCTTCATAATATAAAAAGTGGCGTAAATTACCCCGCTACACTCATAACAACAGCCGATCACGATGATCGTGTGTTCCCTGCCCACTCGTTCAAGTTTGGTGCAGCATTGCAAAACACCTATAAAGGTACCGAGCCAATGTTACTCCGTATCGAAACAAACGTTGGACATGGAGCCGGAACAAGCACATCAAAATCAATCGAATTGGCAGCAGATAAACTTGCATTTATGCTCTATAATATGGGCTACAAAAACGTTAAATAATTAAGTAACTATCCAAGGGCTGCCGTTATGGCAGCCCCTATTTTATAGAGAGAAGTAACAATGAAACACTTTATAACCTTTTCAACATTTCTATTATACATTTTTATCACATACACACAACTTATGGCACAAACACAACCACCAAAAGCGGAAATAAATCCCAAAACATTTGTAGAGCACGGCATAACAAGAACCGATAATTATTATTGGCTCAATGAACGCGAAAACCCTAAAGTGCGTGAATATCTTGAAGCAGAGAACGCCTATATGGATCAAGCCCTTGCTCATACCAAACCACTTCAAGAACAACTCTACACCGAGATTCGCTCTCGCATTAAAGAATCCGATAATTCGGTTCCCTACCAACTCCGTGGCTATTGGTATTACACACGCTATGAACAAGGCAAGGAATACCCAATATACTGCCGAAAAAAAGGAAGCATGGAAGCAGCTGAAGAGGTAATGCTCGATGTAAATGTGTTGGCTGTTGGCCACGATTTTTATGAAGTCTCGGGAGTAAATGTTAGTCCAAACAACAACCTGTTGTTGTACTCGGTTGATACTACGGGCAGAAGAAAATATAACATTCACTTCAAGAATTTAGCTACCGGAGAAACCTACGCGCATAGTATTTCTAACGCTTCAGGTGGTGCTTGGGCTTTAGATAACAACACCGTGTTTTACACAGTTATTGACGATGTTACACTCCGTGCTTATCGTATTTATCGCCACAACCTCAGCCAATCAGATAAAGCCGATTTTTTGGTGTATGAGGAAACTGATAACACTTTTTATTCATATGTAACATCTACAAAGAGCGATGATTACATTATGATAGTTTCCGGAAGCACCATGAGCTCAGAGGTACGTTTCCTCGATGCAAAAAATCCAACTGGTGAGTTTACTTTTGTTCAACAACGAATGAAGGATGTACTCTACTCCGTTGAACAGCAAGGAGATAAGTTTTATATCCTCCACAATAAGGATGCTGTAAACTTTATGCTCTCTGTTACACCTATTAAAACCCCGGGTGTTGATCAGTGGAAAACTGTTTTAAACCACGACAAATCAATACTTCGTGAGGGTTTTGAGTTGTTCGATAATTTTATTGTTGTTCAAGAGCGCACCAACGCACTCAATCAATTCCGCATCATTGACTTAAAAAAGAACAACGAGCACATGATGAAATTTGACGAAGAGGCATTTAGCGCGAGACTCTCGTTCAATCCAGATTTTGCAACCAACAAACTCCGTTATTCTTATACCAGTATGACCACCCCGTATTCAACATACGAGTACGATATGGATTCACGCTCCAAAGTTCTACTGAAAGAGCAAGAAGTTTTAGGTGGTTATGATAAATCACTGTATGAAACAAAACGCCTTTGGGCTACGGCTTCAGATGGAGTCAAAGTTCCAATCTCAATCATTTACAAAAAAGGAATCAAGCTCGATGGTAGTAATCCCGCTTTGTTATATGGTTATGGCTCATACGGATTAAGCACTGACCCCGGTTTCTCTTATGCCAATATTTCGTTGTTAGACAGAGGATTTGTATATGCAATAGCCCATATCCGTGGTGGTGAAGAGATGGGTAGAGAGTGGTACGAAGAGGGTAAAAAACTCAAAAAAATGAACACATTCACTGATTTTATTGCTTGTGGTGAATTCCTCATTCAAAAAGGTTACACTTCAAATAATAAGCTCTTTGCACGTGGCGGAAGTGCTGGTGGTTTACTTATGGGTGCTGTTGCCAATTTGCGTCCCGATTTATTCAAAGGTATTCTCGCACATGTACCCTTTGTTGACGTAGTAACTACAATGATGGATGAAAGCATTCCGTTAACTACCGGAGAATACGACGAATGGGGTAACCCAAACGAACCTGAGTACTTCAAATATATGCTTTCCTACTCACCGTATGACAATGTGAAAGCACAAAGCTATCCTGCTATGTTAGTTTACACTGCTTTCGAAGATAGCCAGGTACAGTATTTTGAGCCCGCAAAATGGGTTGCAAAACTACGTGTCCTTAAAACTGATACAAACCCATTGTACATCCAAACAGAAATGGCGGGAGGTCATGGTGGAAAATCGGGACGTTTTGAGCGTCTTCGGTTTACAGCCATTGAATTTGCGTTTATGTTCGATTTGTTAGGAATAACTGAATAGTTAGAATACTGATATTTTTATTCAATCCGAATTATTTCAATTCGGATTGAATAAATTATTGACTTTTGAAGCTTAATTGAGTAATTATACTATCGGATTAGTTCCAATTATTTAATCAATGGCCGCGGTAATTTTATGGTTAATGATTCTGAAAATTTTATCGATGAGCAGGGCTTTCGATATCTCAACTCCTTGAGTTCCACACTCGATTTGGCTCATATTGCATATTGGGAAATGAGTTTGCCTTCCGGAAATATTACCTTCAACGAAACCAAAACCAAAATTCTTGGCTATAACAAAAAAGACTTTACCCATTATAATGATTTTACTCGCCTACTTCACCCCGAAGACTACCCTATTGCAATGCAAGCAATGCGCGATTTGCTCTCAGGGAAAAAAGAAACGTATGAGGTTATTTACCGTATTAAAGCTTCAGATGGTTCATATAAATACTTCCGTGATTTTGGTAAAATTATTTTTAAAGATGACTCAACTACCATCATCAATGGAATTGCAATTGATGTTACAGATGCGTTAACCAATGAAAAGCATATATCCGAGCTACTGGATGAACAAAAGATTAAAACTGAATTGTTTCTCGAGGAGCACTCCAAATTCCAGCTTATAGCCGAAAATACTTCGGATGGAATAATGATTCTTGAGAACAATAAAGCGGTATATATCTCCCCTGGGTACAAAAGGATACTGGGCTTTTCTGATGATCATTATTCTGATCATAATGCCGAGAAAATGATTGAGCTTATCCATCCCGATGACCGAGAACGCATCGTTGCCACAGTTTTTGGAAGCATTGCCCAACGTGCAGAATCAGCCCGATATAGTTATAGAATGCTCCATGCAAACGGTTCAATTATTTGGAAAGAAGACTCAACAAATTTTGTTTATGATGAACAAGGCAATTTTGTCCGTGCTTATATTGTAGGCAGAGATATTACTAAGCAAAAAGAAACTGAAACAGAATTAGAAAATCTCAACGCGCGTTTGAGTTCCATTTTCTCAAATATGCAATCAGCGGCACTCCTCGAAGATGCCAATCGGAAAATTCTCTATGCCAATCAGTTTTTCTGTGATCTTTTTTCTATTCCCGTAGCTCCTGAACAACTATTTGGTATGGACTGCGCTAATAGTGCCGAAGATTCTAAAATGCTTTTCCTTGACCCCGAGCAGTTTGTAAGCCGAGTAAATAATTTAGTCTCCGCAAAAACCAAAGAAGTAAATGAAGAGTTACAACTTGCCGACGGCAGGTTTTTTGAGCGTGACTATATTCCTATTTATTCAGGTGACAAATTTCACGGACACTTATGGGTTTACAGAGATATCAGTGAACGTAAGCAAGCATTGCATATTGTTGAGGCAAACAGAAAACGATTTGAACATATATTTCGCCTCTCCCCTAACGCGATATCCATTTCACGTTTAGACACAGGGGTTTTTGTTGATATAAACGAAAGTTTCGAAACACTACTTGGATATTCCAGATTTGAGTTAATTGGCAAATCACTCAAAACCATGAACTTTTTTGAAAATGAAAATGAGCACGATTCTATAACTGAAATGTTAGTTGCAAATTCAGAATTAACTCAACACGAAACCCGTGTAATTACAAAGTACGGTAAAACTCTCGAAATCATTGCATCCCTCAGAATTTTTGAACTTTCGGGTGAACAATTAGTTCTCACCATGATTACCGATATCACAGAAATAAAAAATCTTAAAAATCATTTAGTTTACACTAACGAGAAACTTAGCTCCATACTTAGTGCTATGCCTGACATGGTATTTGTGATTCGAGATGATGGTACTTTTGTTGATTTCCATTCTTCGACTATCGAAAAACTCATTGCTCCGCCAGAGCAATTTATCGGAAAAACTGTTTGGGAAATCCTCCCAAGAAATTTGGCTCAACTCACTCTGGATAACATTAATCTCTCAAAAACAACAGCCAATATTGTTACCTACAATTATTCTGTTGATTTACCTGAAGGAGAGCATATTTATGAGGGTCGCATGACTCCCATGCAAAACAATCTTACTTTAACAATCATACGAGATATAACAGAAAACAGGAAAAATGAGTTTGAGTTAAAAAAACTATTAACAGCAGTAGAACAAAGTTCTGCATCAATTGTTATTACCGATAAACAGGCGAAAATTGAGTATGTTAACAAACGATTTGAAGAAGTGACTGGCTACTCTAAAGAATTTGCGATAGGTAAGAATCCAAAAATTAACCGACGAGGGGAAGAATCTGTTACCAACTTTAACGAAATGTGGAAAACCATAACTTCGGGTAATTCTTGGCAAGGAGAGTTTCGTAACAAAAATGATAAAGGTGAATATTTCTGGGAAAAAGCACTTATTGCTCCTGTTATTGATAACAATGGAGAGATTAGTCATTATATAGGCATCAAGGATGATATCACAGAACGAAAGAAAATAGAGGCCGAACTTCAGTCCGCCCTCATTAAAGTAAAAGAATCAGATAAACTCAAATCTTCATTACTTATGAATATGAGTCATGAGTTTAGAACCCCTCTAAACGGAATTTTGGGATTCTCAGAAATTCTGCTCGAATACTACTCCGAGCGTCCTCAACAAAAGGATATGGTGGAACGAATTATTACTTCAGGACGCCGTTTACTTACCACACTCGATTCTGTACTCGAACTTTCGAATCTTGAAGCCTCACGAGTGGAAAGTTATCAAGAAATTATTGATATCCGCTCACTGTTAGTAAGCAAAAAAGTGGAGCTTGTAAACAAGGCTAACGAGAGAAAACTTAATCTTATCTACGATATCAAACCCGGTGAGCATCTCTGTTTCGCAAATCTCAAATACATTAAACTCATCATAGATCATCTTGTGGATAACGCAATAAAATATACACAAACCGGTAGTGTCTCCTTAATTTTGTCAACGGTTACTGAAGGGGGTGTTGACTTTGAACAACTCATTGTAAAAGATACAGGAATAGGCATTTCGAGAGATCATCTCAATTTTATTTTTGACGACTTTAGGCAAGTGAGCGAAGGAATTTCAAGGAAATACGAAGGTATAGGACTTGGACTTAGTCTCATCAAACGAATAATCTCCCTGGTTAATGGTCGTACAAGAGTTAACAGCGAACAAGGAGTTGGTTCAGAGTTTATTATTGAAATTCCAACGTACCATGTTAGTTCAATATCAATCGATGATAATTCAGGTGAGTTAGTAATTGAAGGTCTCAACCCATCAAACACTTCTAATGCATCAATCGTTACCAGAAGGCGGCCTCTCATTCT
>CALKUG010000480.1 GCA_937996765.1 uncultured Ignavibacteria bacterium | reverse complement strand
ATTATGAATTATTTTTATAATTACCAAATACTTGTAAAGTAGTTGTAGGGTAAAAATAATTACACAAATCCTGAATTTTTGATTTCATTGTGCTTTAATACAAAAAGCCCTCGAATTGCTCCGAGGGCTTTGTTAATTGTAAGGGGAGAATCAATTCTCTCCCGAATAAATTCGGGACTCAATTCTCAATTCTCAATTCTCAATTCTACATTCCCCCCGCAATTCTCGCACCCGTATTAGCAACAGCCAGAACATCATCCAACCACATTAGTCACCAAATCCTTACGTGCCCGCAGCCATTTCCTTAAACCTCTAAAAACCATAACACAGAGTCTTTCATAAAATTCCCTCCAAATAAACATCACCGCCCCTCCCCAATAAAGATACTTTTTCCCCAACTATTTTAGTTACTAATCCTGGTTGTTCAATATCAATTATCTTGAATTCAATGGAAACCGTTTATTAAGTTTTGCGTAATCAATTTCCTTAAATTCCTTAAATTCTACATCATACTTAAAACTCTCATGCAAATCAGCAGATTTATTAAATTCCGCAGTGGGGCTGTTCCTTCTCAACACGGTGGCTTGAGCTAACTCAAAAAACAACCAAGGTGAATATGTCTGATTACCAACAACCGAATTTGGTGAGGAAATAAAAATAAAGTAATCGCATTTCTGAATCATTTTAGCCAAAGCCACTGTCAAAATCATATTATACTTTTTAGCAACTGCCACTGCGTGTGATGTGGTTTTAATTTTTACCGCCTCATTCATAATAACATTATCCACATGGTGCCAGATTTCTGAATCAATAAACGATGATTGATCGCGTGATTTTAAAAATTCTGCTAATTTCTTTGCTTCAGCTACATTACTGTGAGAATGCGAAATAAACACGTTTCTCTCAACACCTTTAAACATTAAATCTTCAACATATTTCGAGCTTTCTAAATCTGATACTATATTATCCTTTTCGTTTAATAAATTATACGCTTCAATAAGTTGTTTGTCGGTTACACTATATTCTCTATTTATAAAATGAATAGGTGCAGCAATCTTTTCAACTTCACTAACTTTTATTATAAATGCTTCTTTCATTGTATTCTCGATTCCTTTTTTTAATTAATATTTTTAACAGTCTCTATAAAGACTATGATAATAACAAATTTCACAAAAGAGCTGTATTACCTTTACCAGCAGTGCACCGCCATAAAACAAAACCTTGCTTTTACTCGCAAATGCTGAGGTGACACCTCTCCCGACCTTTTTATTTTTAAAGTACTCGGCATAAGTGTCGTAAAAAACACTTGCATTCATTTCAAACATGTTTGCTTGAGTTTCCATTCGGTGCTTCACCACCCAGCCGTAAATATCTCTAAATTTCCTTTCCTCGTTTAAAAAATACGCATCCAATATCCATAATGCCAGTATAGCAATAAGAACAAACACCGTTATAGATATTGTATCATGCTGCACTACGTATGAACCCGAAACAATGGTAATGAGAGCACCTTTCATAAAAAAGGAATTACTCGCCATTCGGTTAATAACTCCTTGCAGAATATCAACTTCCTTAAACAAAATCTCCTTATTACTCAAAGAATCGGAATTACTATTATTTCCGGGTTCATTCATAACTTTACTCACTTTCTTACTTGATTTTTATCTATTTTTAATGGCTCTTTCAACCCACTGCTCAATGTTTTGTGCAATATAATCGAACACATTCTTACTATCAGAATATGTCAGGCCATAATAACCTTCTTAATATTTACTTCATCAGTACCATTTTTTTGCTTTGGGTAAACGAACCCGCTTTAATAACATATATGTATGTACCGCTTGCCAAACTTGATGCATCAAAGCTTAACGAGTATTCGCCTGCAGCCAAGCGCTCATTTAACAATTCACCTACCGGTTCTCCAAGCATGCTATATACTGTTATTCTTACATTCTCTTCTTGAGCTATGCTAAAGTTAAACCGTGTTGTCGGGTTAAACGGATTCGGATAGTTATCACCTAAGCTGTAGATACTCGGAGTTGTTGCATTGTTTTCTTCACCATTTTCTCGGCGTTTCTCCAACGATTCTTGCCATATTCTCACATTCAGCTCAGCTGAAAATGGGGAGAGCAAGGAACCTATATCAACTGCTTTAACTTTGTATTTTTTTATAACTTCATTATCTGTAACCGGACCGGTAACAATAACTTCTGCTAAATCAGTATAATTGTTAGTGGTTGTGTATCCGATATATTGTCCATCTTTATATACGTTATAGGTAACAACATCAGGTTCGGGAGAAGCACTCCAGGATATTACAG
>CALKUG010000479.1 GCA_937996765.1 uncultured Ignavibacteria bacterium | reverse complement strand
TTTGGTGATTCGGTATTTAAAAAGCTTTCCGATAGTCAATATTCCGAATGGATAGAACGTTGCTTTGAATTATTGTATCCATTACTAAAATCAACCGCTACCGTTTATGTGTGCTGCGATTGGCAAAACTCCCATCTTATTTACAATGTCTTTTCAAAAAAACTCATACCACGAAATCGTATAACCTGGGAGAGAGAAAAAGGACGGGGAGCTAAAAGTAATTGGAAAAATTGTTCAGAAGATATATGGTACTTTACTCATTCAGAATCTTATACTTTTAACGTTGAAAGCGTTAAATTAAAAAAACGTGTGATTGCTCCTTACCGGGATACTTCAGGTAACCCTAAAGATTGGAAACAGGAGAGTGAAGGAAATTATCGCTTAACGCACCCTTCTAATCTCTGGACAGACATTTCGATCCCGTTTTGGTCGATGCCAGAAAATACTGAACATCCTACTCAAAAACCCGAAAAGCTAATTGCAAAATTAATCCTGGCAAGCAGTAACGAAGGTGATATGGTTCTTGATCCATTTGGTGGTTCAGGAACAACCGCTGTTGTAGCTAAGAAACTCAATAGGCAGTATCTGATGATTGAAAGAGAAACTGAATTTGCATTGCTTGCTCAAAAAAGATTAAATATGGCAGAGCATGATAAACGCATCCAGGGATACTCAGAGGGTGTATTTAACGAACGAAACATTAATGTGGGTAAAAAATAGGATTAAAAGTAGCTAAATAAGCAACATAAAAAAGTGAAAACTTTGTAAACTCACTAAAAATAGCTATTTTTGGAGATGATTTTGCCGGACGCTGCTAACAGTAAGCTGCCCAACCCCGTCAGGTCCGAGAGGAAGCAGCGGTCAGTAGCCTTATTGTGTAGTGGTTGTCCGGTTTTTATTTTGTTACCGGCCCCATAAATAACCTCAGTAGCCCCGCATCGGAACGAATTGAACTGTTGAACTGAATCCAAGCAATGGCTCCGGGAAGAAAGTCTGCAATTCTACTCCCATTTGCTACAAAGTGCGAAAGCAACGCCGAGCAATCAGGTTCATGCCCAACCAAAAGAATACTATCTGATGAATGTACCGTGAGAAATTTCTGCACTAAACTGGGTATTGCTCCGCTTGCTAATACATTTTCAATATGGACGGGTTCAGATAATCCCAACTCAGTATGAATAACTTTTGCAGTTTCCATTGCACGTATATAGGGTGATGAGATAATGACTTCGGGTAGAGGCATAAGTTTTTTCCAATGTGCTATTGAATTGGCTAAGTACTCTCTTCCTCTTGGTGTTATTTTTCGCTCTTTGTCAGAGAGCGTCTGACTTCCCGGTTCTGCTTCCGTATGGCGTACGATATATAGATTCATTTTTGCTCGTATTCAAAAGATAGTAAGGTTACATAAGTATGGAAATTCTGTAATGCCTTCGAGAATTTTTTCCCTTCAAGTGACATCATTGCGTGTTCCATCGATTCTTTGCTTTCAGAGGTAATTTCAATGACCTTCTGATAGCTCTCAGGGAAAAGAATGGAATTATCTACAGCACCAAGGCTACTGCTTACACCATTTATAGCTTGAATTTGATCGTACAATGCATTGCCGAAGTACTCGAGTACCTCATCCTTGTCGGAAGATTTTAATAACAAAAGAGTTTTATACATCAACAACCTATAATAGCAGATTCTAAAATATACTCAAACAAATGGCGTTCAACGGTGTTTTTGCCTTTAATGGCACGTGTTTGTACTATATAACGCTTTCCTCCACACATCAGTTCGTAAAACATAAATACTGAATTGTCAGATTCAATTATCTCACTCATTCGCACATTGGTGAAATGTTTGTATGGTTCAAGTAACGGGTATTCCGTATAATGTTCTGCTTTCTCAAATCCACGGGTTGCTGCAATTATTACACTGAAATTCTGATCTACTGAACTAAATTCTTTGCCTACCAGCGATTTCCGAATATGATGAATCATTGCAACGTTCTCTCTGCGTACCCAATCTTTGGGTATATACAAAAACAACTCATTGTATGTATCGGTTTGGAAAGGTTGTTTTGAAGTAACTCCAATTTTACCCGGTTCTTTTGTATAAAGAGGTGCGGTAGTTGAATCGAGTATAGCCACATATTCATCTGACTCGAAAGCGTTTATGTACGATTTTATCGTAGAATCAATGACTAAAGGATATATATAATGATTTTTATTGGACTCAAAAGGTGCGCTGACACTGTTTCCCAAATCTGGAATAAGCGTATTTTCAGAAACAGTAAATAAAATTCTATCTGAACTAACAACCGAATCTTTCAATAATATTCTGTTTCGTGGTGAAAATATTTCAGTATATCCTCTAAAAAGCAATGTTGTTGTATCTTTACTAAGAGCGTAATAACTCCTGCGACTTAATCTAATCAGACTCTTAGCAACAAATCGCTCATCAATCATTAAGCA
>CALKUG010000478.1 GCA_937996765.1 uncultured Ignavibacteria bacterium | reverse complement strand
TAAAATAAATGCAAATAAACCATTTTTAGTTGGCACATTCCTTGCATAGGATTCTGTAATAATGGAATAATTAAGTCATGGATGAAAAAATAGAACTTTCAGAATCAAAGAAAAAAGGAGGAGGGTTAAAAATATTTTTAATCGGTATTCCTCTTTACATCATTCAATTGGTATTAGTGTATTTTATTATTGGAATGTTTATGTGTAAGCCTGCCGAGCATACCGAGACAGCTGACCATGGTACAACTAAAGAAAAAGCAGGTGAAGCAACCCATGGAGAAGGCGGAGAAGCAGCAGAAGGTGATACAACCCACGGAGGTTCTCCCTTATCCAAGGCAAAATTTTTCCCACAAATTAAAGATATTATTTTTAATCCATCCGGAACGTCGGGAAAGGTTATAATGTCTGTTAGTGTTGGAATAGGAGTTGAAGAAGACTTGGGGGTTAAAGCTATTGAGGAACAGTCAATGTTAATCAAAGATGTTATTGTCTCCGAGCTTTCGAGCAAATCGGTTGATCAATTAAATTCAGCAGGGTTTAAGGATAGTATTAAAGTTGTAATTGCAAAAGAATTGCGTAAACAAATACCCCAAGCAAAAATAACAGATTTGTTTTGGGGCACTTTTATAATGCAGTAGGATATTAAAGACAGAGAAAACAGATGGCTGAAGTATTATCACAATCCGAAATTGATGCGCTGTTAAACAACATGACGGCCGGTGATAAACCGGAGTCATCTACAGCAAATGATAAGGATGCGGTTCCTTATGACTTTCGGCTCCCTAACCGAATTTCCAAGAATCAATTAAGAACTCTTCGCAATATTCACGAAAATTTTGCAGAGAGTTTAAGTTCGTTCTTAATGACCAAGCTGCAATCCATTATTAACATTAATGTTCTTTCCGTTGATCAAATTTACTATTCAGAGTATGTTCTTTCTGTTTCCAACCCGGCTTGTCTTTACACTTTTGAAATTAAAAACACCGATATAAAGGGAATACTTGAAATTAGTATTGAACTTGCCTATACTCTTGTTGATAAATTATTGGGTGGCAATGGAAAAGGCACAAAACAATCGAAAATTATTACCCCCATTGAGCAAAAAGTTCTTTACATATTTTCTGAAAAAGTAATGTCCGATCTAAAAAAAACATGGGCTATTATAGGTGGGTTTGATTTTGCAATAGAAAGATTTGAGTCGGATATTGATTTTGCACAAATCACTTCACAAAGTGAATCGGTGTTGCTTATATCGTTTGAAATATACATAGGGGAACAACCCTATCTCATGAACGTATGTTTTGCCACATACGCATTTGATTCGGTTCTCTCTAAACTTACAGGTCAAAATTATTCAGTTATTCGTCCCATAAAATACTCTGGAACAACGGCAAAAAACATTCTTACCCAGCACTTACAAGGAACAAACTTACCTGTTGCAGTAGAGTTTGGGAAAGCATCTATATCTTTTCAAGAACTCTTCATGCTGAAAAAGGGTGATGTGATTCTTATGGATAAACGCTTAGGAGAAGAATTAAAAGTTAGTGTTTCGGGCAAGCATTTGTTTAACGGACAACCAGGTATTGTTAATGGGCGTAAAGGTGTTAAAATTACTTCTCGAGAGGAAAGGCAGGACATTTAGATGGCTAAACTTACTTCCAATTTAGATGATAGTGAACTCGATTTTGGCAACGGTGACTTTGGCGAACCAGATGATAAATCGTCAGGACAGCTCGCTGATTTCGGACAGTTCGATGAATCGATGCGAAAAGGGTTCTTCCAAGACGACAAACTTGAATTCCTAAAAGATCTTAATCTCAATGTGTATATTGAGCTTGGTAGAACAAAGATGCAAATTAAAGAGATATTGGAACTTGAACGTGGCTACGTTATCGAGCTCGATAAATTGGCATCTGAACCGGTTGATGTTTATGTTAACAACAAAAAGATTGCGGAGGGCGAAGTAGTAGTAATTGATAAGCACTTCGGTATTCGTATTACGAATCTTGTTGATACAGCTGAACGTTTAACAGGGATGCGTCAATGACGTTTTGGAACGTATTGTATTTGCTATTTGTAATGGCATTTATAATAGCTCTTATGTATGGAGTGTTATTTTTGCTCAAGAAATATGTGTACAGCTATGGTAAAAAGCAGGGATATGAAGGGGATTTTGAAATCGTAAGTACACAAACTCTGCATAATAAAAAATTTCTCGTTTCAGTAACCTATTTAGGAAAGCTATATCTACTTGGAGTTACTGACAACTCAATTACACTCATAGATATTTTTGATGAGATACCTGATTCTATCAACTCTGCAGAACAACAAATGATTCCATCGCCCGTTTGGGAACAAATAAGAAAAAAAATGGGGCGGTGATGAAAAAGAAGATTCTTTTTTTTCTCTTGTTAGTGATTGTAACCACATCAGAGGTTTTCTCGCAACAACAGCCCGGTGGAACTACTCCATTGCCATTACCCTCGATAGGAGTAAA